>JBDTZT010000396.1:0-4725 GCA_040005005.1 Actinomycetota bacterium | reverse complement strand
GCCAAATCCCACGCCGCATACCACGGATATTCCCATTTGTCGGGCATCGAAATAACGTCGTCGTTGTAGAGATGTTTCCAATCGTGATTTCTACCGCTCAATCTTTCCTTCGGCGGCGCACCGAATTCAGGGTCGCCGTCGAGCCATTCTTTAATGATATATTGATAAAACTGCTTTGACCAAAGCATTCCGGCAAGGCTCTGCCGCATCACATTTTTTTCGTCCGGGGATAAATTTCTCGGAATTACATCGGCGTAAAATTCGTCCGCTTCGGCTTTTCTTTGGACAAAAACCTGTTCGCACTGCGCGATAAAATCATCGTGCGATGAGAAATTCTGCGTGCTTGCCGCCAATTGATTGCTCAACCGCAGATAAATCGTTTCCTGACCTTTTGCGGGAAGCATTAAAACGTAATGCGCCGCCGCTTTGGTACCGAATTGTTTCGGATTGACGGCTTCAAAATTTTTATTGACGACAAACTCATTGATACCGTCTTTTGCGTAAACCGATTTATTTTCGCCGCCGTAAAGTTTCTCGAAATTCGTTTCGTTTTCGCAAAAAAGCAGTTGCGACGAGCCTTCGCAAACTAGCTGGTAGTAACCTAATTCTTTTTCGTGTAAATCTATAAACGAAAGATTCTCCGTCTTGACATCGGCTTTTTGCATCAGCGGTTTTTCGACATTCGGAAACCACGACCATTTATTGCGAAACCAGACAGTCGGCAAAATATGAAGCGGCGCAGATTCATCGGAGCGATTGATCGCCGTGATTTTGATACAAATATCTTCCGCATCAGCCTTTGCATATTCGACAAAAACGTCGAAATATTTATCTTCGTTAAAAACTCCCGTATCGAGCAATTCAAATTCAGGCTGATTTTTGTCGCGCCTTAAGTTTTCTTCTTTGAGCCATTTGTAAGGATACGGGCTTTGCGGGTATTTATAGAGATATTTCATATAGGAATGCGTCGGCGTATTATCGAGGTAAAAATAATATTCCTTGACATCTTCGCCGTGATTTCCCTGATTGCCCGCCACGCCGTAAAGTCTTTCCTTTAAGATCGGGTCATTGCCGTTCCACAGCGAAACCGCGAAACAGAGATGCTGTTTGCGCTCGCAAATTCCGGCGATGCCGTCTTCGTTCCAGCGATAGGCTTTCAAATGAGATTGCTCAAACGGAAAATAGTCCCACGCCGAGCCATCGGCCGAATAATCTTCGCGAACAGTTCCCCACGAACGTTCCGAAACGTAACAACCCCAAAGTTTCCAATCAATCTCGCGCCGATTTGCCAAATCAAGCCGTATTTCTTCCGCTTTCAAATTATTTTCGGACATATCTTTTTATAAAAGGATGCCATATAAAAAGTTTTGCGTCTATTTAACTTTATGTAACATCATAATAATAGACGCGGACGATTTTTTCTGCTAAATTTCAATTTATTAGAAGAAGTTTGTTAGTTTCTTTATTGTCCCCCCAAAATTTTTTAGATCTGTTGCTGAAAAAAGGCTTCGATTAGTCGTTTTATAAGGTAATCGCGCAATGAGTAGCAATTCGATTCTGACCAAAGCCGGCTTAAAGCCGAAAAGTGTTCCTGTTTTCGGAGCAAAGGCGAAACTGTATTTAAGCAAAGCAAAAACCAACGCAAAAGAAAAAATCGGCGAAACTCTAAAAGTCGTCGCGCAAAAATTAACCGAAGGGTTTTCTGCCGAAGCCGAAAAGATTTTAAGCCAAGCAATCAAACTTCACACCAACACGCCTGACGATTTAGCTAATTTAAAACGGCTTTTATCTTACACTCTGGAAACTTTGGGGCGTTATAAAGAAGCGATTGAAATAATCAGACTTTACGAAACGGAAGAAATTTTGCACAGTCTCGGAATCGAAACGCAGTTAAAAGTCATCACGCAATTGGCGATTTCCTACAACAATCTTTCCGATTACCCGAAAGCCGTTACCTTGCTCAAACAGAATCTGCAAAAAGCAAAAGAAACCGAATTGACGCATCTTTTCGGACGGATTTATATTGCCTTGTCGCGTGTATATCGAAAATTGAACGAACACGGAATCGCCCGTGACCACGCTGAAAAAGCCTTAAATGCTTTCCGTGAAAACGGTAAATGGCGCGGAATGGCGGAAAGTTATCAGGCAATTGCGACATCTTTTTATCAGGAAGGCAACAGCGAAAAATCGCTCGAATATTTCGAGCTCGCCATCAAAATCGTCGGAACGCGCTCGGCGCCGTTTCTTTTGGGAAAACTTTATTCCGATATGTCGGGCGCGTATTGTCTTTTGCGCCGACCGCAAGACGGCATTGATTGTCTCGAAAAATCAATCAAATTTTTCGACCAGACCGAACATAAGCTCAATTCCGTCATTGCCTACAACAATCTCGGAATGAATTTGATGCTGCTCGGCGATTGGACACGCGCCGAAGCGATGATGAAAAGCGCGCTCGATTTAGCGGTCGAAGCCAATCACGTTCACGTCGCGGGAATTTTGGATTCGCTCGGCGAATTAAAACTCCTTCGCGGTGAACTCAAAGAATCGCAGGAACTGCTCGAACAAGCCGCCCAATTTGCCGAAGAACGCAAAAAAGAATTTTACGTTATTCAGGCACTCAGAAATCTGGCGCGCTGCTATTTGGCACAAGGTAAAACCCGTGAGGCAATCGTAAAAGCGCAGGAAACCATCGAACTTTGCAAAGCCATCGGCGAAAAACAGACGATCAATGCCGCCGGATTGGTCTTGGCTGAAAGCTATTTGCAGGAAGGCAGATTAAAAGAATGTGAATTTAAACTGCAAAAAATCGAGGAAACCGATCTTTCCGCCGACTTTTTTATTCTCGGAAACATTCAGCGGATTTACGGTTTGCTGGCCCGCGAACGCAACGACGACGAAACTGCCGGCTATCATTTCAATCGCGCTTTGACGATTTTTGAAACGGCTGACGATATTTATCATATTGCTTTAACGAAATATCTGCTTGGCGAAAGTCTGGCTGAAAGCGAACCCGAAAAAGCCTCGAAACAGCTGATCTCCGCGAGCGAAATTTTCCGCAAACTCGGCGTCGAAACTCTTTATCAAGTGG
Source organism: Actinomycetota bacterium (assembly GCA_040005005.1). Lineage (GTDB taxonomy): Bacteria > Acidobacteriota > Blastocatellia > Pyrinomonadales > Pyrinomonadaceae > JAFDVJ01. The sequence continues at coordinate 1,637 of JBDTZT010000396.1, read as the reverse complement.
CTGAAAAAGCGATTAAAAATTTAAAGCCGGACGAAGAACCGCACAAAAAAACGAATGTTTCGGCAACTTCGCAGCTTTCGATGCTGCGCCTTGCGGAAGCCACGGCTTCACGCGAACTCTTGTTCCGCGAACTCGTCGCCGTTTTGCAGCAGGAAAGCAAAGCGCGAAAAATTATCATCGCCGAACTCAACGATCAAAGGCGTTATTATCCGTTCATCGCGCAAGGTTACAGCCCGAGCGAAAGTATGGAACTCGTTGCGCAGATCGACGAAGCGCAGGTCAAAAACAACCTCGAAGACTTTGCCAAGACCAAAAACCTGAGCATTTTTCCGCTTCGTGCGCCGAATGCTTCGCCCGCGATGTTAGTGGTTTTTCCGCGTTCGAGTGCGTCGCTCAACGATGGCGGTTCGATTCAGCCGCTTTTGCGGGTCGTTTCGCTCGGGATGGACGTTTGCTCCCTGCGCGATAAAGACAAAGTGCAGCAAGTCGAACACGAAACAAGTCCTTTTACATCAAACAGTTTGATGCCCGGATTTATTCATTCGAGTCCGGCGATGACGTCGCTGGTCGAAGATGTTTATAAAATTCGTTCGTCCGATGTTACGGTTCTCGTGACGGGCGAATCCGGCACGGGCAAAGAACTTGTTTCACGCGCAATTCACGCAATTTCCAACCGTAAGGATAGAATTTTTATTCCGTTTAACTGCACCGCCGTCCCGAAAGAATTGGCGGAAGGGCATCTTTTCGGCTACCGCAAAGGTGCCTTCACCGGCGCGGTCAACGATTCGCAGGGAATGATTCGCGCCGCGCACGGCGGAACGCTTTTCCTTGATGAGATTGGCGATCTGCCGCTCGACGTACAGCCGAAACTTCTCAGATTTTTACAGGAAGGCGAAGTTCAGCCGATCGGTGATAAAACTCCGATCAAAGTTGATGTCCGCGTGATTGCAGCGACAAATATGCCGCTTGAGGAAAAGGTCGCCAACGGCAGTTTCCGCGAAGATTTATATTATCGCCTGAATGTCATTCGGCTGCGCGTTCCGCCGCTTCGTGAACGGCGTTCGGAAATTCCGCCGATCATCAATTACTACATCAATCATTATTCGTCACGCTTCGGCAAACGTAACATCACCATTACGCCGCAGACGATTGATCTGCTGATGGTTTGTGAATGGGAAGGCAACGTCCGCCAGCTTTGCAACGAAATTCAGCGCGTCATCGCCCGCGCCGTTGACGGCGAAGTGATCACGCCCGAACATCTTTCGCTTGATCTTAAACGCAATGCGACGCCGATTTCCGCCTTTGAAGAAAGCGGTAACGTCCGCCCGATCACCAATTCCGGCTCATTCGGCGGCTACAATATCGGAACGCAGGGCACGACGATTGAAGAAGCGGTTTCCGAACTCGAAACGCAGATGATTGTTGATTCTCTGCGCCGCCACGATTGGAATATCTCAAGAGTGTCGCGTGAATTGGGATTGACCCGTCGCGGTTTGTATCTCAAACTGGCGCGTTACGGCATCGAAAAATCCGCTTGAGATTTCAAATTACAGATTATCTGACAGTTTCCAATTTGGAATCTGAAATTTGGAATTTGGAATTACAGATAAAAACGCCGATTCCCATCAAAATATAAA
>JBDTZT010000395.1:0-4726 GCA_040005005.1 Actinomycetota bacterium | reverse complement strand
CGACAAAGGCGTTTTGGAAGACGGCGAAGGACGCGAAATTGATTTCAAAAACTGCATTATTTTGCTGACTTCAAACGTCGGAACGGAAACTTTTATGAAACTCTGCGCCGATCCGGACACGAAACCCGAACCCGACGGATTGGTCGAAGCCATTAAACCGGAACTCGTCAAAGCCTTTAAACCCGCACTTTTGGGCAGAATGGTAACAGTTCCGTTTTATCCGATTTCCGACGATATTCTGCGTTTAATCATCAAATTGCAACTTGGAAAAATTAAAAATCGCATCATGGACAATCACGGCGCGCAATTTTCTTACGATGATTCCGTCATAGAAACTGTGGCGAAACGATGTACCGATGTTGATAGCGGCGCACGCAACGTTTACAACATTTTGACCGGAACGCTTTTACCGGAAATGTCAGGCGAAGTTTTATCGCGGATGGCAAGCGGTGAAGGACTTAAAAAAGTTCACGTTTCAGTCGGCGAAGGCGAAAAATTCGTCTATGATATAAGTTAGTACGATTGAAAAATAATGGGCGAGTCAAGGCAAAGACGCTTTGCCTTGACTTTTTCCTTAATAAAGGCAAGAAAATATTTGAGGTTTTATAGATGGCGAAGACAACACAAGATGGAAGACTGATGAGCATTTCAACGCCTTTGGGTAAGGATTATCTGTTGGTCAACAGATTTACGGCAACCGAAGGGCTTTCTCAACTTTTTTCAGTTGACGTTGAGCTTCTGCACGAAGAAAACACAGTCAGTTTTAGTCCGACAACGGTTGACCCTCATTCGCTTATTGGTCAAGCCGTCACGATTTTTGTTTCGGCGGAGGACGGTTCGACACGCGAATTCAGCGGAATGGTTAATAAGTTTTCGCAGGGCAACCGCGATGTCCGTTTTTCCTATTATTACATCTCGGCTGTTCCGCACATTTGGCTTCTGACGCAAAAAAGTGAGAGCCGGATTTTTCAACAAAAAAGTGTGCCGGACATTTTGAAGGAAGTTTTCAAAGGTTTCAAGGTGAAATATGAACTGGGAAGTTACGAACCGCGCAACTATTGTGTTCAGTATCGTGAAACCGATTTTGATTTTGCCTCGCGCCTGATGGAGGAAGAAGGAATCTATTATTACTTTGAGCATTCTGGCGGAACTCACGAAATGATTGTTGCTGATACGCCGCAGTCGCACCGCGATTGTCCGGGCAAAAATACTATTCCGTTCTTTGTTAATGCCGGCGACGACGATTATTTTGTCGGTTCAATCAGCTCATTTTTAAGTGATTTTAAATTACAAACCGGAAAGGTTACGCTTTGGGACTACAATTTTCAGCTTCCGACCAATCGGCTTAACTTGGAACAACCCAGCCGCTTCTCATTTGGCGACAGTCAAAAACTGGAAATGTATGATTTTCCGGGCGGTTATGCGCGAAAATATGACGGTATTGACAAAAGCGGCGGCGAACAGTCCGGCGAACTCAATAAAGTTTTTAACGACCGCGAATCAACTGTCAAAAAAACAATGGAATCCATAGACGCACAATGCACGACGGCTTCAGGAAATTCCGACTGCTGTTCGATAAGTGCGGGCTACCGATTTACGCTTTCCAACCATCCTAACAGCGATTTGAACAAGATGTATACCATCTTGACAGCAACTCACGAAGCCGAACAAAATCCGAGCTATGTTTCAAATGAAGGCGCGACCGATCCATATACAAACAGTTTTACCTGTATCGCCCACGGTGCGGGACAACCCGGATTTCGCCCGATAAGAAAAACGCCGAAACCGATTGTTCAGGGAAGTCAGACAGCGGTTGTCGTCGGACCCGGCGGTGAAGAAATTTTTACCGATAAATACGGGCGCGTCAAAGTCCAGTTTAATTGGGACCGAGAAGGCAAAGTTAATGAATCGAGTTCTTGTTGGGTGCGGGTGGCGCAAACCTGGGCGGGAAATAAATGGGGAACGATGTTTATTCCGCGCATCGGAATGGAAGTTCTCGTGCATTTCCTCGAAGGCGACCCCGACCAGCCGATCATCACGGGCTGCGTCTATAATCCGCAAACGATGCCGCCTTACACTTTGCCGGACGAGAAAACAAAATCAACCATTAAATCAAACTCGTCAAAAGGCGGCGGCGGTTTCAACGAGTTTCGCTTTGAAGATAAAAAAGGCAGTGAGCAGATATTCATTCACGCCGAAAAAGATCAGGATATTCGCGTTAAAAACGATTGCAAGGAATTGATTAAGCACGACCGTCATTTGATAATTGAAAACGACCAGTATGAAAAGGTCAAAAAAGATAAGCATCTGCAGGTCCAAGGCGACCAGAACGAAAAAATTGACGGCACAATGTCGCTCAAAGTCGGCTCTGATTTGCAGGAAAAAGTGAGCAGTAATTATGCGCTCGAATCGGGAATGGGCGTTCATATCAAGGCGGGAATGACTGCCGTTATCGAAGCCGGAACAGCTTTGACCCTGAAAGTCGGCGGCAGTTCCATCAACATCAATACTGGCGGCATTCAAATCATAGGTTCACCTATGTTGATGCTCAACAGCGGCGGGGCAGCAACTCCCGGTGCAGGCTGCAGTCCTGACACGCCGAAAGACCCGAAAGAAGCCGACAACGCAGACCCCGGACAGAATACAAGTCTTAAACCACCATCACCGCCGGTTGCGCCGGTAAGTTACAGCCCGATGGCAACGTCAATGAAAAGTGCCGCACAAAACGGAACGCCGTTTTGTTCTACCTGACCGGCTTGAAAACGATAGCCCGTGTGGCTATCATCAATGAATAAAATGACAAAAGAAGAATTAGAAAAAATTCTATTTGGGGAGCAAACACTTGTTTATGCGATTTTGGATGGCGCGTCGGTACCTGATTTGCGAATGAAACTTTACAAAATGCATCCGCCGCATTATTGTTTGTTTCGCGGTGAACTCGAGCCTGATATGGCGGAAGTTGCGCCATATGTAATTCAATTAATAGCTAATGCGCCTTTTACTGATTGGGTTTTAAGCGAGAGTTTCGGAAAACATTGGGGAATTTTCGCGCAATGTCGCCACTCGATAAAGGAAATGCGCCGACATTTTCGCGCAATAGTAACGGTTTATAAGGAAGATGGCGAACCGATGATTTTCCGGTTTTACGACCCGCGTGTTTTACGAAAATTTTTACCGACTTGTAATAACGATGAACTGAAAGCTCTCTTCGGAAAGGTCGAAACTTTTTTTGCCGAAGATGAAAAAGAACAACCTTTTTCGGCTTTTCGATTGGAAAACGACAAGTTGAAACAAACAGATTTAAATTAAGGGAGAAAAAATATGCCACCAGCTGCCAGAATTACAGATAATGTTGCACACCCGTTGCCGCCCGTTCTAACCGGCGGACCGACCGCGATAACCGTCATCATCGGATTTTTGCCGGCGTGGCGCGGAATTGGCGGTGCCGCCGCCGCCGCGATTCAATCTGCCAACCAAACAGCTACGATATCAATTAAAGCGGCGGAAGCGACAACCGCCGCCGCTGTTGGACCGGCGGCACCAATCGCTTACGCCGCCGAACAAGCTTTGAAAGCATCTCTTTTGGCTTCGATGTCAAGTATGATTACAGGTTCCGGCACGGATATACACGCGTGCCTTACGCCTTCGCCCATTCCGCCGCACGGACCCGGCGTTGTAACGACACCTTCAGCGACCGTCATGATTGCCAATATGCCTGCCGCCCGAATGGGTGACACAATTACCGAAGCCATCGGACCGCCAAACAAAATCGTCAAGGGCGAACCGACCGTCATTATCGGCGGCTAAAACGATTTGAGACCAGAAGAATAGTAACAAGAGATGATTTGGCTAAAACATAGAGGAAAAAATGTAATGAAGGATTGTCAAGGAGATTTTTAATGCTGATAATTCGCAACGACCAAATAAAGACACTGGAAGAATTTGCCCTCAATGACTTTGAAAATGAACTTGTCGAGCATTGCAAGAAATTTGCCCCGAAACATTCCGAAGTGATTGAAGAAAGCGGAGTCCGCGAAGTTGTCAGATTAGGTATCAAAAGAGCTGAAAATTACGGTTTGACGAATCGCGGCCCGGTGCGTTTTTATGTCGAGATGATGTTTATGTTCGGCAGCGATTTCGATACTGATTTCCAAATGCCATGGGCTGGAGGAGTTTTAAATAACGAAGCTATTGCCGATCAAACTCAGCGTGCCGACATTCTCCACGACAAAATGCTCGAATATCTTGAACAGGTTTCAGGTCCTGATGATAAATATTCGCTTGACGCGCTACGCCGCTTGAATCAATCCGGTGCTGAAGATTATAACCTTACCAAACAAGATTTTGACAGACAAATGGCAGCCGCTTTACGCAGTATCTATCCGCAAAAATGCGAGTATTTAGGCGAAGAATTGCTTGGCACTCTAATTCAGCGCGGAAAGGATTTGGCGCGCTCCCACTCCATTACTTCGGAGAATGGCATTGGGCTAATTATTGCGCTAATGCTTGCTCTCGGACACGGATTTGCCGCCGATCAGCTATTTCCCTGGGTTTCAAAAACGCTGGCGGATGAATCCATCGCCGAGCCGAATGAACGGGCTGAACGTCTTCAAAAGAAGATGAAAATATATTTAGACCAAGCATTAAAATATCTGGAAGAAAGACGCAATAATGTGTAAAACCGAAACGAAAACTCCGCCAAAACCGAGTACGACACCTTCGAGTT
>JBDTZT010000394.1:0-4751 GCA_040005005.1 Actinomycetota bacterium | reverse complement strand
GTCTTTTCGCTCTACGGCGAAACGCGCCGCCCGAAACCCGAACAACTGAAAGATCTCGACGCAATCGTTTACGACATTCAGGATGTCGGCGCGCGTTTTTATACATACACGGCGACGCTTCGCAACGTCTTGGAAGAAGCCGCGAAAGCGGGAAAACCTGTGTTTGTTTTAGATAGACCGAATCCGATCAATGGCGTCGTGGTCGAAGGTTCGCTGGCTGATGAAGACAAACTTTCGTTCATCGCCGCGCATACGATTCCGGTGCGCTACGGGCTGACGATCGGCGAACTCGCGCAGATGATGAACACGGAAAGAAAAATCGGCGCGGATTTGCGCGTTATCAAGATGGAAAACTGGTCGCGCTTCCTGTGGTTTGACGAAACTTCACAAATTTGGATAAATCCCTCGCCGAATATGCGCTCATTGACCGAAGCGACGCTTTATCCGGGCATCGGACTGCTCGAGACGACGAATGTTTCGGTCGGACGCGGAACCGATACGCCGTTTGAAGTCGTCGGTGCGCCGTGGATTGACTCGGCAAAACTCGCATCGTACTTAAACGGCAGAAACCTTGGCGGCGTGCGGTTCATTCCCGTAAAATTCAAACCGGACGCCTCGGTTTTCGCGGGTGAAAATTGCAGCGGAATAAATGTTGTCATCATTGATCGTAAAAACTTCAAACCGGTGCGGACGGGCATCGAAATCGCCGTCGCACTGCGCAAACTTTTCGCTGCCGATTGGAAAAGCGAAAATTATAATCGGTTGCTCATCAATAACGAAATCTTTGAAATGATCAGGCGCGGCGACGAACCTGAAAATATCGAAAATGCGTGGCAGAAAAATCTGGAAAGTTTCAAAACCCGTCGTGCACAGTTTTTGCTTTACAAATAGGAAATTAAGGTTTATAACCTTTAAAAGATTCCCCAAAGTTTACAGAAATTTAATATTATCAATGGTTTTATTGATTATTTCGTGGATTTTCGAGTTTTTTGCCATAACGAAAATTTGGAGATATTTCCAAAAACCTAAATATAACTAATGGTTCGCAATTTTAAGTTCTACCAAAATTTATTGTAAAGGAAAGAAAAAATAAAATATGAGAAGGTTACTCTTTTCGAATGCAAATTTGTTAATCATTGCCGTCGCAATGATTTTAAGTATAAATTATTCAACACAAGCACAAGAAATCAACGGCACGATTTTCGGAACAGTGCGAGACAGTTCAGGGGCGGCCGTATCGGGAGCGACGGTAACGATCGCGGATAATCAAAAAAGCAGCACGGTGGTGCGGACTCTGACGACCAATGAAGAAGGCTCATTCTCAGCCCCGAATCTTAGTGTGAGTGTTTATACAATCACAGTTGAAGCTCCCAACTTTAAGAAAACAGTGACCACGGACGTTAAAGTTGATGTCGGACAACGACGCACGGTTGATTTTGCTTTGGAAGCCGGAAAAATTGAGGAAACCGTCACCATCGAAGCGGAAGCGGTCGCCGTAAATCTGACCACACCGACTGCCGGAACCATTATTAGTGGTGATCAGGTTCGAGAATTATCTGTCAATAATCGCAACTTTGTTCAGCTTATAACACTTTCTCCCGGTGTCTCGTCCAATCTTTCTGATCAGGTTTATGTCGGAACGACCAATCCCGACGGTCAGGCAAATACGGTCAGCATTTCAATTAACGGTTCACGTTCAAGCCAGAATACATATACGGTTGACGGCGCCGATATTACGGACAGAGGTTCAAATTTAACGATTCAAACTTATCCGAGTGTTGATTCAATCGGTGAGTTTAAGGTTTTACGCTCTTTATATCCGGCGGAATCGGGAAGAAGCGGCGGCGGACAGGTAAATATCGTGACGCGCAGCGGAACGGATAAATTTCATGGTTCTCTGTTTGAATTTGTTCGCAACGACAAATTTAATGCGAACAGTTATTTTAATAATCAAAACGCACCCTTAGGACGTGATTCAAACGGTAAAGCTAAACGCACTCCGTTTCGATATAATAATTACGGTTTCACGGTCGGTGGTCCGATTTACTTTTTGAAATTTGGCGAGCGCGATCCCGACGACAGTTTTTTCGGCAAAATGCCGCGCACTTATTTCTTCTTTTCCGAAGAACAACGCCGCGATATTCGGTATCCTTCATTATCTTCGACCGTGCCCAATGCAAGTCTCAGACAAGGCATTTTTCCGATTGATATTTGTTTGAGTGCGGTTAGAACCTCGGCTTCCGCCGCAACTTGCTCAAATATTTTAATGGCTGGAACACCGTTTACGTCTCGTGCCGCTATTAATCCGGTCTCGCAGGCTTATGTCGGAATTTACAATCAACTTCCGAATCCGAATCAGGTTTCGACCGTCGCGGGCATTCCCGGATACGGATTAGTCTTTCCAGCAATCAACACTTCAAAATTCCGACAGGAAATTTTCAAGATAGATACGTCAATAACCAATAATTTGACGGCTTTCTATCGGTTTGAAAATGATATAATCCCGACGCTTGAAGCTAATTCTTTATTTTCAAACGGGACGGGTTTACCGGGCGTTGCAACAACTCAAACCGAATCGCCGGGGCGAACCCATACTTTGCAGGCCACCTACATCGTCAGTCCGCAGTTTATTGTCGAAGCTCGTTACTCACATTCCTACGGCGCAATTTTAAGTAGTAACGTTGGATTGCTGGCGACGGCAAACACAAATATTCCGGTAAATCTGGCTTACCCGAATCAGCGTGACCGCATTCCGACATTAACCGGAAACGGCTTCAGCAATTTTGCCGGATTCGGACCTTACAACAACTTTTCCAACAAAAATGATTACAGCGCGAGTGTAACTTATATTTTTGGAAATCATACAACAAAATTCGGCGCAACTTTTTCGAAATACCGCAAAAATGAAAATGCCCTGGCCGGTAATAATGAAGGTTTGTTCAGCGGATTTTTGAACACGACGGCGGCAAGCGCACAACAGAGCAGTGTTTGCGCTCCGAGCCAGCAAAATACCAGCAGTGCCTGTGTAAACGCCTCTGCGACAAATTTACAGGCTTATGCTAATTTTTTGCTCGGCACAAATGCTTCGTACTCACAGGCTAAATCCGATTACACGGCTGATTTTATCCAGCGAAATTTCGAAGGATTTGGTCAGGATGAATACCGTTTCAGAAAAAACATCACGCTTTATTACGGTGTTCGTTATTCTTTCTTCGGTTCGCCATATGCACAGAACGGGTTGTTGACTAATTTCGTTCCTGAACTTTACGATGCTACTAAAGCTCCGTTGGTCAATGGAGCCGGAAACCGCGTTGTCGGAGGGAATTTTTGTAACGGTTTAATAGTCAACTCGCAAAATTACCAGACGGCGCCGAACGGCTGTAATCCGATTATTTCGCCATACGGCAAATATGTCGTGCAAGCACCGAAAAAGAATTTTGCGCCGCGGGTCGGTTTGGCCTGGGATCCGTTCGGTGACGGGAAAACTTCCATTCGCACGGGTTATGGCATTTATCACGAACAAACACTGGTTGGTATTTTCGAACAGAATTTGATTTCCAATCCTCCGTATCAGGAAACAACCTCGTTAAGCCAAATTGCCTTGAACCAATCTTTTGCCACCAATCCATTAGCAACGCTCGGAACAATTTCGGTGCGCGGTGAAGATACAGATTGGAAAACGCCGTATATGCAGCAATGGTCATTTGATGTTCAGCGCCAGCTTTTCAAAAATACCGTGCTTGACGTTGGATATTACGGCAGCAAGGGAACACATCTGATTGGAATTGTTGATATTAATCTGCTTCCGCCGGGATTTGCGGTGAGCCGCGGGGCGACCGGATGCGCGACCGGAACTTCAACAACGCCGACGGTTGCGTGTCAGGTGGCCGGAACTGCGTTCACCAGTGCTGCTCAGGAAAATATTCTCGACCAAATCAGGCCGTTTCGCGGTTACAAAGCGGTAAATATAATTAAACCCAAGTTTAATTCAAATTATCACAGTTTGCAGATTGCTTTTGAGCAGCGTTTATCTGGTAAATCACAATTTAATGTTGCTTATACTTTCTCCAAAAACTTAACTGATAATCAAACTGACCGTTCGAGTGCTCCGCAAAATACGTATGATATTAAATCTGAATATGGCCGAGCCCAACTCGACCGCCGACATATTTTCGTTGCAAATTACATTTACGAAATTCCGTTTTTCCTCAAATCGGAAGGACTGACCAGACTTTTGCTTGGCGGATGGCAAACTTCGGGTATTTTTAATTATCAAACGGGTTTGCCGTTGACCGCCACAACCTCGAATTACGATCCGGCCGGTCTCGGATTGATCGGATCTTCTGCTTCGGGAGCGCGACCTAATCAAATCGGAAATCCGAATAGCGGTGCTGTCGGAACTCAGCAACAGTTCTTTAATATCAGTGCTTTTCAAACGGTCTTTTCATCAGCGGGAATCAGTAATACTCCCGGCAGCACCGGACGCGGCGTAATTGAAGGGCCGAGAACCGTTCGTTTTGACTTTTCATTGATGAAAAATTTTCACTTTACTGAATCAATGAGTTTGCAGCTTCGCGGAGAAGCTTTCAATATTTTCAATACGACAAATTTTACAACTGTCAATACCAATGCTTCGCAGGCAGCTTTTGGACAAGTAACGGGAACTCGCGACCCGCGAACAATTCAGTTTGGTGCGAAGTTTTATTTCTAAATTTAATTTTCAAATTTGAAAATTTTAAAACCCGCGTTGT
>JBDTZT010000393.1:0-4752 GCA_040005005.1 Actinomycetota bacterium | reverse complement strand
ATGGTGCAGATTCAAAGCACCTGGTTTCCGCTCGTCGCCAGAAATCCGCAGAAGTTTATGGAAAACTATCAACTTGCGACCCAGGCCGATTTCCAAAAAGCAACCGAACGCGTTTATTTCGGCGGCAAAACCGGCTCGATGATTGTTTTGCCGATTATCAAGAAATAACAGGCTTTATCGTTCAGAGTTCAAACTTTGGTTAGAAAAATCAAACTAAAGTTTGAACTCTGAACTGTTTCAAAGGATAATTTTCAAATGAGTAAAATAAAGTTAATCGCGTTGTTTTCTTCTCTTTCGGCAATATTTTTTGTGTCTGCCTGTTTCAAAACCCCGACCGCGAACACGACACGCAATTCCCGAACTCCCGAACAATCAACGCCGACCGCCGAAAAATCCGCGCAAAACAGTCCCGCCAAAAGCGGAAATTACGAACAAGCTTTGAAAGATTACAACTCCAAAAACTTCGCCAATGCTGAAACCGGTTTTAAAGAAGTCCTCCAAGCCGAACCGAACAATGCCAACGCGCATTATTATCTCGGCAATATTTATTACGACCGCAAAGATTATGAAACTTCCCTGCCGCATTTTGAACAAGCCGCCAAGATTGACTTTAAATCCGTTGATAAATTAATGGCTTTGGGCGAAAATCAGCGCGCCTTGAAAAAATTTGACTACGCCATTGTCCAATATCAAAAAGTTATCGGGTTTGAACCGAACAACGCAAACGCTTATTACGCTTTGGGATTAACCTATATTGGACTCAACAACAAAATCGCGGCGCGTCAGCAGCTTCAAAAGCTGGAACCGCTGAATAAGGCTTTAGCTGACAAATTATCGAAAGAGATTGATAATTTAAAATAATGGGAAATTACCGAAAATATTAAAAGCCTTTGTTCTGCACATCGGCTTTTTTAATTTTGGCTCTTTAGTTTTTCGGCAGTATTTCTGCTAACTTGGAAATATATTTATTTTGAGGTGAAAAAATTATGCCTTCAACGGCGATTGGTTGCGGATTATCATTAATTTTGGTTGGTTTGGCGGGTTATGTTTACGGAATAATGGAAGGAAAGGCGAGTATTACGGCATTGATTCCTGCTTTTTTCGGAATTGTCATCGCCCTGCTCGGCGCCTTTGCTAACTCGAAAGAGTCTTTACGCAAACATTTGATGCACGCTGCGCTGCTGGTTGCGCTGATCGGTTTCATTATCCCGACGGTACGTCTTTTATCGGGTTTGCCTAAAATTACGCTTTCGGCCGGAGTTGTCGCTCAAGCCGCGATGGCGTTAATTTGTCTGATCTTTCTGGTGATTGGTATTCAATCGTTTGTTAATGCCCGCCGTTCCGGGGTAGTTTGATCTCGACCTGCAAACCATTTTCTTTGTTCTGCGCTTTGATTGTACCTTTGTGCGCGAAAACGGCGCGTTGAGCAATCGCCAAACCTAAGCCGACGCCGCCTGATTTTCGATCACGGGCATCGCCGATCCGGTAGAACGGGCGGAAAAGGTTTTCGAGTTCAGCTTCGGGAACGCCGCCGCCATGATCTTTAATATCAATTACCGCGTCGCCGTTTAAGTTTTTGAGAGAAACTTCAACAGCGGTCTTTTCTTCGGTGTAACGCACCGCATTTCGCAAAACATTTTCAATCGCGCTTCGCAAAAGATTTTCACTGCCGAGAAAACCGCTCTCCTCGATTGTCGTAATTTTCACCGCCTTGCCTTTTGCCTGCGCTTCAAAATCGGCGTCCGAAACGGTCTCTTCGACCAGTTTTTTCAGATTGATGTTTCGTTTTTCGACTTCCTGTGCGCCGCTTTCGAGTTTGGAAAGAATCAAAAGCCGCGAGATCATCTCGTTTAAGCGATTCGATTCCTTTTCGATTCTTTGTAAATTCGGTTGTGTTTCCGCGTTTGCCTTTTGCTTGGCGATTTCGAGCGCGACGTTCATCCGCGCCAACGGCGAGCGCAATTCGTGCGAAATATCCTGCGTCAGACGTTTTTCCGACGTTACCAAAGATTCGATTCTTTCCGCCATTTCGTCAAAATCTTTGGCAAGCTGCGAAAGTTCGTCGCGTCCCTTTCCGGCCTTTTCGCCGACACGGGTTTGAAGCTCGCCATCGGCGAAATTTTTGGTGGCGCGGCGCAGTTTGACAATCGGCGAAGTCAGATAACGAGCCAGCGCGTAACAGACCAAACCGCCCGTTAAAATTACTGCTAAAATACGTAAAATCCAAGTACTGGTATCGGTTACAACCACCGGTTGAAAGCGTTTCAGTTGAATTATCATCACGAAATCAGCGGAATCTTTCAAACGGATTTTTTTCGCGGCGAATGTTTCGTCGGGCAAACGGTCAAACTCAACCGCGTCGCTCTGAATCGCCTGGTCAAATAATTTCAAACCGTTCGGGGTTAATTCATCGCCGGAAACTTTTTGACGGTTTTGGTCATAAAATGCAACCGCCGAAACCCGGTCTGATGATTTCAATCTCGACAAATATTCATCCAGACCGTTTTGTCCTTCATTTTCGTAGATTTGTCCGGCAGTTTGCACCTGAATATTAAATCCGTCAGCCACCATAATTTGCCATTGCCGCACCAGCGGTTCATTCTGGGTCGTCCAACTGACAAATATAAAGACCCCGAGAATCGAAGCAATCGCCAGCCAAAACCATAAAAATATTTTTAAGAACAAACTCATCGCAATTTTGGATTTTGGATTTTAGATTTACTAATCAATCGTCAATCTAAACGACAAAATCAAACCACCGTATAAATATAACCGACCGACCGAATCGTTTTGATTCTTTCGCTTACATCTTCGCGCAAACCGAGTTTTTTTCGCAGATTGCTGACATGCATATCGAGGCTGCGGTCAAACGGCGAGAGCCGACGGTCCAAAACTCGCTGGCTCAAATCTTCTTTTTTGACGATTTTTCCGGCTTGTTCGAGCAAGGCAACAAGCAAATCGAATTCGACCGCCGTTAAATTTAAATCTTCACTATTGATTTTCGCGGTTCGTCCGGTAAGCGAAACTTCGATGTCTTCAACCGTCAATGACTCGGACGAAACCTGTTTGTTTTCGTCAACATCCTGCACCCGGCGCAAAACCGCGCGAAGTCTGGCGACCAGTTCACGCGGATTAAAAGGTTTCGGCAAATAATCGTCAGCGCCGGTTTCGAGTCCGACGATGCGCTCCATATCGTCGCCTTTGGCGGTCAGCATCAAGACGGGCAATTTTGAAGTTTTCCGCAAATCGCGCAAAACATCAAACCCGTTTTTCCTGGGCAGCATCACGTCGAGAATCGCCATTTCATATTCGCCCGAAAGTGCTTTTTGCAAACCATGTTCGCCGTCGTGCACGGCTTCCGTCGTAAAACCTTCGACGCTTAAATATTCCGCGACCAATTCGCAAAGTTCTTCGTCGTCGTCAATTATCAGAATTTTACTCATCCCGAAATATTTTACGTTAAAAACTAACCCGATGCCTAAATCTTTACATATCTTTGCATTTTTTCACGTTAAATCACGTTCGCGGCGCGAACTATTTCGTTAATCAGTCTGACGCGCGGAATATAACGCGGAATTTTTGGAAATACAAGTTTTAGGAGAAAGAATGAAAAAGATAACCATCGCAATTTTAGCAATTGCAATTTTAGGACTCGGCACAGTTTTTATTTTCGCCCATAAAGGCGGTATGAAACGCGGCGGGTTTGGCGAAAGAGGATTCGGCGGGTCGGGATTTGCAAGAATAACCGAAAAATTAGGATTGTCCGACGAACAAAAAACACAGGTCAAGGCGATTTTGGAAGATTCCAAAACACGCCTCAAACCTTTGTTAGAAACTTTGCGGGAAAACCACAAACAAATTGAAAATCTCGGCACGGACGGCGTTTATAACGAAGTCCAAGTTCAGCAAATTGCGGGCAGCCAAGCCGAAACGACCAAACAATTGATCATCGAAAAGGAAAAAACGAAAGCTCAGATTTTCGCGCTTCTGACGCCCGAACAACGCACTGAAGCGGCAAAAATGAAAGATCGTTTCAAAGATAAATTCAAAAAACGATTCGGCGGCACGGAAGAATCCGGCGGCATGGAGGATTAATTTTTCTTCAACAAAAATGGATGACGCACGGCTCGAAATTCAGCCGTGCGTTTTTATTTTCAAGATTAGAATAACTTTTTTCTTTGCTCTGCGTATTGACTTTTGTAATATAAACCTTTAATAAATTTAAGTTAATGCCGACCACTCTGACTGAACTCGAAGACCCGGAACGCGGAAAAACGATTTTGCGCGTTGAAGGTTCATTGATGTTTGACGACGCCGTGTTACTCGAAAAAATTGTGCTTGATTTGCGCATCGCACGCGGCAAAAATATTACACTCGACCTTTCTGACCTCGATTTTCTCGACAGCGACAGCGCACCGATTCTCAAACGCATCGAACCCTGCCCGGAAACGCGAGAGCGCGACCCAAAAAGATCCGTAGCTCGCTACCGCTCAAGCACGGGTGAGCTTCGGGTATTGCGGCAGGTCGTCCGATATGACGGACCACGCCGGCTTTTCGGTGACGAATAAATGGCACGTCGGAGTTTGCTCGAGCTCCGTGTCGAGGCAGCCGAGGCGCAAGCGAACCACCCCGGGCCTGCGCGCGTTCTCCTTGAACAGCGGTGAACCACAGCGCCCGCAGAAGACTCGAAAAGCGCCCGGCGAAGACTCGTAGCGGCCGAGCAGATCGCGACCGGTGAGCACCCGGAAGTGC
>JBDTZT010000392.1:0-4756 GCA_040005005.1 Actinomycetota bacterium | reverse complement strand
ACGGAATGGTTTTCACGCCGCATATCGCGAAACGTCAATTGTGGCAAATTTCCGGTCACGAAGAAAATTACGCCGATTCGCTTTTCGAGCCGATAAAAATGCCCGAAAAATTCAACGAAGATACGGAATTTCGTCTGAAACCGATGAATTGCCCGTTTCATATCGGAATTTACAAATCGCATCCGCGTTCATATCGTGAATTGCCGCTTCGTTATGCCGAATTTGGAACGGTTTACCGCGCCGAACTTTCGGGAACTTTGCACGGATTGATGCGGGTGCGCGGATTTACACAGGACGATGCACATATTTTCTGCACGCCCGAACAGGTTGAAACGGAAGCCGGCAATTGCGTAGATTTTGCCTACGACGTTTTCAAAACTTTCGGTTTCGAGAAATTTAAAGTCGAACTTTCGGTGCGCGGCGGCGCGGATAATAAAGGTTATCTCGGTTCTGACACAGATTGGGAAAATGCTGAACAAGCTTTGGTTAATGCCTTGAAACGGCGCGAAATCCACTACGAACGAATCGAAGGCGAAGCAGCTTTTTACGGTCCGAAAATTGATATTAAAGTTGAAGATTCAATCGGTCGTTTGTGGCAGCTTTCAACCGTGCAGTTCGATTTCAATTTGCCCGAACGCTTTGAACTCGAATTTATCGGCGACGACGGGCAGAAACATCGCCCAATAATGGTTCACCGCGCACTGTTCGGTTCGGTCGAAAGATTTTTCGGCGTTTTAATTGAACATTACGCCGGAGCGTTCCCATTCTGGCTCGCTCCCGTGCAGGTGGCGGTTTTGCCGATTACCGACCGAATCAATGAATATGCCGAAAGAATCGGCAAAGAATTGACAGATTCCGGCCTGCGCATTGAAACAAACTTGAAATCGGACAAAATCGGTGCAAAAATTCGTGATGCACAACTGCAAAAAGTTCCGTTTATGTTAATTTTGGGCGACAAGGAACTTGAAGAAAACTGTATTGCGGTTCGTGAAAAAGTAAAGGGCGACATCGGACAAATGACGCTTTCAGAATTTAAAGAAATGGCGCGAGGATTAAAGGAAACCCGCGCTTTGACGAATGGTTAGTTTTAAGTTCTAAGTTTTAAGTTCCAAGTTAAAAAGCAATTCTTACTTGGAATTTGGAATTCTGGAACTTGGAACTCAAGAAAAGGAGGAAGTTTATCGCTAATAATTTCAGAGGTCGTGGACGTTTTGATAACCGTCGGCAGCCGCTTCACCGCACAAACGAGAGAATTCGTGTTCCGGCGGTGCGTGTCGTTACTGAAGACGGAGATGCGCTGGGCGTGATGGACACGCGGGACGCGGTTCAAATGGCGCGTTCGCAAGGTTTGGATTTGGTCGAAATTGCGCCGAATGCCCAGCCGCCGGTGTGCCGGATTATTGATTACGGAAAGTTTCTTTACGAACAAAAAAAGAAACAGCACGAAGCCAAGAAAAAACAGATTACCGTCCAGGTCAAGGAAATCAAATTCCGACCGGCGACCGACGATCACGATTATGATTATCGAAAGGAACGCGCTCGCGGTTGGATTGCTGACGGCGATAAAGTTCGCGCCACGATCGCTTTTCGCGGACGCGAAATGACGCACCGTGAGCTCGGTTCAAAGATTCTGGCGAAACTGCGCGACGATTTAGCCGACATCGCCGATGTCGAAGTGACGCCGAAAATGGAAGGCTATCAGATGTTCGCCATTTTCGTGCCGAAGAAAAGTAATGTGCCGGGCAAGCCGGTCAAGAAAGAAGTTTAAATGATAGTGGATAATTGATAGTTTCTTTACTTTCCGTTATCCACCGAAAAGGAGTAAATTATGCCAAAACTTAAAACACATAAAGGCGCGGCGAAACGGTTTCGTTCAACCGCCAGCGGAAAATTCAAACGCGGACATTCGCACGCACGCCATATTTTGACGAAGAAATCCAGTAAACGTAAACGTAATCTTGATATT
Source organism: Actinomycetota bacterium (assembly GCA_040005005.1). Classification (GTDB taxonomy): domain Bacteria; phylum Acidobacteriota; class Blastocatellia; order Pyrinomonadales; family Pyrinomonadaceae; genus JAFDVJ01. Next base: position 2,790 of record JBDTZT010000392.1, on the reverse strand, counting down.
GACGCGTTGGTTTCCGAAGGCGATCAAAAGCGCGTTGAAAAAATGCTGCCATATGGACGCAATTAATCAATTACGAATTTCAAATTACGAATTACGATTTTAGAGAATTCGTTTTATTAATAAAATTTTAGAGAATTTTAGGAGGATAAAATTATGCCTCGTGCAAAACGTGGAAATAAGCGCACCGAAAAGCGCAAAAAGATATTAGCCTTAGCCAAAGGCTTTCGTGGAACGAAATCGAAACTTTATCGTTCAGCCAAGGAATCGGTTGAACGCGCACTGAACTTTGCCTACACGGGCAGAAAACTGAAAAAACGCGACTTTCGCAAGCTCTGGATCGTCCGCATCAACGCGGCTTGCCGTCTAAACGAAATGAAATATTCGCAATTTATGCACGGACTTAAACTGGCGGGCGTCGAACTCGACCGCAAAGTTCTCGCCGATCTCGCCGTCAAACAGCCCGAATCATTCGCGGCGTTAACAGGTCAGGCAAAAGACGCGATCAGCAATCAGACAACAGCTTAAATTTTGAAAAAAGAATTAACCACAGATGGACACACATAAGACGGATAAAAATCTGTTCATTTGTGGGAATCTGTGGTTTGATTCTTTGATATGAACAAACAGAAAATTATTCAATGTTTGTGTTGTTTGGCGTTAATTTCTATAAAGGTTTTCGCCTGCACAACAGTTATCGGTGGAAATCCTAATCTATTACCGGAGCGTCAAAATAAGGTTTTAATATTTCTTGCATTTTCATTTGCATTCGTGGCTGGAACAATTTTTTTGTATTTCAAGAAAGGTAAAAAAGGCATTTTGCCGATAATCGTAAGTTTGTTTTTCTTTGGGATTTCAATTCTAACATCAAGCGTTTATAACGGTGATTGCGGCGACACCGCGTTGTTTACTGCAAAGCAAGGACTTTTGATAACATTTATATGTTTTTCGTTTCAATTTTTTACTTGGTTAAATGTAAAAAAGATGGCGAACGCGGAATTAATTAAATAGATTCTATTTCAGACGAAAAGAAGCAAGTCGAAAAAATCCGCGAAGCGTTCGAGCAAGATTTCGGACGCTTTGTTTTTTGATAAAATAAGTTGTGTTAAAATCTTTTTATGGGAAGCGTTCTTGATTTATCGTTAAAAGATGCCGCGCTGTTGGCGGTTAATCAAAAATTGATTCTACAAAGCATCAGTTGGGATGTTTATGAGCAAATTTTGAAAAGCTATCAAGATTCCAACGGAGTTCATTTTGCCTACGATGACGGGTTTTTGGAGGTTGAAGTGCCTTTATTTGAACACGAAAAGGCGAATCGGATTTTACAAAACTTGGTTACGACCATTTGCAATGAAAAGGAAATTGACTTTATCAATGCCGGTTCGACCACGTTTCGCCAACGCGCCAAAGCTAAAGGCGTTGAGCCTGACACGGCATTTTATATTCAGAATGAAATCCGGATTCGCGGCTTCAAACATCTTGATTTAAGTAAAGATCCGCCGCCCGATTTGGTGATTGAAGTTGACCTAACGAGTCCATCACTCAATAAAATGGCGATTTATGCGGCTTTAGGCGTTTCCGAAGTTTGGCTTTTGAAAGATAATCAAGTAGTTTTTTACAAACTGTTCGGTGGTGTTTATCAGCAAATTTCAAACAGCCTTGCGCTACCTTTTCTTGACAACCAAACGGTTAATAATTTTTTGGAAAGCGGCTTTTCGGAAAGTTCTTCCAAATGGAATAAGGAAGTCCGCGAATGGATAAAAAAAGATGATTGAGCAAAAAGAACAAGTCGAAAAAATCCGCGAAGCGTTCAATCAGGAATTTGGACGCTTTGTTGATTTACGCAATAAAATTAACAGTTTGGGTTTATCGGCGGCTGAAAATCTGCAGCGCGAACTAAGCGAACTGAAAACCAAACACACGGGTAAAAAGTCGGAAATCGCCGACGCGAAAAAACTCATCGGACGGGTTGCGCCCGAAGAACGCGGCGCGTTCGGTCAGTTTGTCCAATCGGTCGAAAAGAAGATCGTGTCGGCGATCGATGAGACCGAAGAAAGTCTGAAAAACTACATTTCGGAAGCCAAAACCGAGCGCGAAAGATTGGACGTTACGATTCCCGGTCGCCGTCCGCGGGTTGGTCATCTGCATCTGCTGACTATCTTACGCCAACAGATCGAAGACATTTTCGTGTCGCTTGGTTACGCGATTGAAGACGACCGCGAGATCGAAACCGATTATTACAATTTCGATGCGCTCAATATTCCCGAAGGTCATCCGGCGCGTGAATCGCAGGACACTTTTTACACGACGAACGGTTTCGCGCTTCGTTCGCAGACTTCGACTGTCCAGATTCGCGCCATGGAACGACGCGGCGCACCGATCAAAATCATCGCGCCCGGTAAAGTTTTTCGGCGCGACACGCCCGATATGACGCACGTTCCGATGTTTCACCAAATCGAAGGTTTGTGCGTGGACAAAGGCATCACGATGGCGCATCTCAAAGGCACGGTCGCCGAATGGCTGCGAAGATTATTCGGCAAAGAAACGCGCATCCGCATTCGTCCGAGCTACTTCCCTTTCACCGAACCGAGCGCGGAATTCGATTTTTCGTGCTTCAAATGCGGCGGCAGGGGCACGTTTGAAGGGACGCGCTGTCGTCCGTGCAAAGGTTCGGGCTGGATCGAACTCGGGGGTTCGGGAATGGTTCATCCGAATGTTTTGAAGGCTTGCAATGTTGACCCGCAAGTTTATTCCGGCTTTGCCTTCGGCTTCGGTTTGGAAAGAATGTGCGCC
>JBDTZT010000391.1:0-4772 GCA_040005005.1 Actinomycetota bacterium | reverse complement strand
GACTAACAGAAATGGTTTCTTGTGCGGGTTGAGTAGCGAAACTCGCACCGGGCGACCTTGCTCAAGTTTTGAGCAAACTTCCGAAACAAAATAACGAAAATGTGATTGTCGGATTTGAAACATCTGACGATGCGGGAGTTTTTCGCCTCAATGACGAGTTAGCCTTAGTCCAAACCGTAGACTTTTTTACGCCGGTTGCGGATGAACCTGAGGTTTACGGACAAATTGCGGCAATAAATGCTCTTAATGATGTTTATGCGATGGGCGGAACACCGATTTCCGCGCTTTCGATTGTTTGTTATCCGCAAAAAGGTGATTGGGAAGTTTTGGGACAGATTTTGCTCGGTGGGCAAAAAGCAATGAACGCAGAAAACGTCGTTGTTTTGGGCGGGCATTCGGTTGACGATCAAGAGATGAAATTCGGTTATGCGGTAACGGGAATTATTGATCCTAAACGAGTTATTAAAAATTCAGGAGCAAAAGCAGGTGACGTTTTGGTATTGACGAAACCAATCGGAACAGGTGTTATTAATACAGGAATTAAGTTTGATAAAGCAAGTGAAAAAGCAAAAGAAGCGGTATTAAAAACAATGACCACTTCCGCCCGCGAAGCGTCTAAAGTAATGCAGGAAATCGGTGCTAATGCTTGCACGGATGTAACGGGTTTTGGTCTTTTAGGACACGCTTTTGAAATGGCGAAAGCAAGTAATGTAACTTTTAAAATTGAATCGGATAAAGTACCGATTTTACCGGACGTGTTTGAATTAATTGAGCAAAAAATGTTGACGCGCGGAGATAGAAATAACCGCGTTTATGTCGGTGAAACTGTTAGACTTAAAGAAAGTGTTTCAAGCGGGATGCGAAGTGTTCTTTTTGACCCGCAAACGGCTGGAGGTTTGTTGATAAGTTTAGAAGAGAAAAAAGCTGAAAGCCTTGTTAAAAGGTTGGAAACGGCAATTATAATCGGAAGAGTGGAAGATTTTAAAGAATTTTTAATTGAAGTAAGTTGATTAGATTCAATGGTTTACTGACAGAATTAAAAAAACAAGTTGACTAGGGATTTTAAATCGTAAAATTTAGCGAATAAATAGAAGAGGTAAAAAAAGTTGTTTTTGTTTATAGGTGAATCGCTCGGAATGCAGGAACTGATTTTCATCGGAATAATCGCGCTGATTATTTTCGGTCCGCGAAAATTGCCGCAAATGGCGCGAACAATCGGAAAAGCGATGGCTGAATTTCGTAAAGCAACAAGTGATTTCAAGGAAACGTGGGAAAAGGAAATTGATTTCGATGAATTTAGAGATGAAAATCATCAGAATCCAATGATAACAATAGAAAACTCAATTGCGAAAAATGAGGAAACAAAGAAAAATCAAATGACAGCGCCGGAAATTAAGGAAATAAATCAAGCGGATTTTGAGCAAAATATCTCGTCCGAAAAGGTTGAAAAAAACTTAGATAGGCAACCTGTAAAAGTATTCACAGGCAAACAAGATTGGTTATAGAAAACTGCTAACTCATTGTCAAAATGGATTTAAAGGAAGCAAAACGAGAAGAACAACTTGAGCATCAAATGTCATTTTTAGAGCATTTGGACGAATTGCGACGGCGGCTTGTGCGGGCAGTTTTGTTTATTGGATTGGCGTTTATGATTTGTTGGAATTATTCAAACAAAATTTATAATTTTCTTGCTGTTCCGGTTCAAAGAGAATTGGCAATGGCAAAGCAAAAACGAATCGAAAGCGGTGAAAAATTTGCTTCTTTAAAGGAAGGCGATGTCGGACGTTTCGTTTTTGATGAAAAAACAAATCTCGGTTCGGTCGTTATTCCAATCGGAACTTCAGTCCAGGCCAAAATTACTAAATGCACGGAAGAAAGTCTATGCGTTTTAACCGAAGAAGAAATTTTTATCGGTGATTTTGTAGTTCCGAAAGGAATAAAAGTAGCAGATTTAGTAACAGATGCAACAAATACGTCAAATTCGGATGAACAATTGATCGTCACAACTGCGGCCGAACCCTTTACATTATATGTAACTGTTTCGCTATATGCAGCAATTGCACTGTCAGTGCCTTTTCTTTTGTGGCAAATTTGGGGATTTATTTCACCGGCATTATACAAACATGAACGCCGCTATGTAACTCCGTTTATCGGGCTTTCGACAACTTCATTCGTGATTGGCGCGGCCTTTGCATATTATATTTTATTTCCACCGGCAGTCAGGTATTTGATTGGATTAGGGCAAGATTTTAATGTCATGCTCAAAGCAACAGATTATTTTGATTTTATAACTTTGATTATGCTGGCAATGGGTTTAATCTTTCAAATGCCCGCAATTACATACGTTTTGGCTAGAATCGGGATTGTTTCGGCGGGATTTTTATTAAAGGTTTGGAAATTTGCAATTATTATTATTTTGATTTTAGCAGCAGTTATTTCGCCGACGGGCGATATTCCGAATATGATGTTGTTTGCCTTGCCGATGACGGTTTTATATATCTTTTCAATTTTTATCGCATGGTTTTTTGGCAAAAAAAGACAAAAAGAACCGGAAATTTAAGTGAAAGCAACCATTTCAACGTTTGGCTGCATCTTGAATTATTGAAGAATACTGTCTAAAATCTTAAAAGCAAAAATTAGTTGAATAAGTGGAAAGCAATAATTATTGCGCCAAACAGAAGGAGTTTTACCGTAATGACCAAGAAAAAATCTATTCGTAATCTGGTTTTGACATCATTGTTGGGTTTCACAAGCGTTTCGGTCGGTTTTGCACAAAAACCGGAAAACACGCCGTCAAACCAAACACCTGATGAAAAAGTAAGAACTGTCAAAAAAGAACCTGCTGTCAAGCAGGTTTATACCGACTGGATTAAAAAAGACGTGGCTTATATCATCACGTCTGAGGAAAGAAAGGCGTTTAATCAATTAAAAACCGATGAAGAACGCGAAAACTTTATTGAAAATTTTTGGCGCCGACGTGACCCGAATCCCGATACCGAAGAAAACGAGTTTCGTGAAGAATATTACGAACGAATCGCTTATGCCAACGAGCATTTTGCATCGGGAATTCCGGGATGGAAAACCGACCGCGGACGAATTTACATAACTTGGGGCAAACCGGATTCGGTTGAATCACATCCTTCGGGCGGAGCCTACGACCGTCCGAGCTATGAAGGCGGCGGTTCAACAACAACCTATCCCTTTGAAGTTTGGTTTTATCGGCATCTTGATAATGTCGGTGAGGGTCTCGAAATTGAATTTGTTGATCCGACCGGAACCGGTGAATATCGGATTGCCCGCGATGCGAATGAAAAAGATGCGCTGCGAACGGTCCCGGGAGCAGGTTTAACGACTGCGGAACAACTTGGACTAAGCAATAAAGGCGATCGAATATCAGGACAGAATCAAGGCGGTGCAAATTATCAAAGAGAACAGGATTCACCTTTCCGACGGCTTGAAATTCAGACGGCTTTACAACGTCCGCCGCAAGTGAAATATGGTGATTTGTCTGACCTTGCAGGCGGTAACTCGGGAGTAATTGACAACAATCCGCTTGATTTCCAATTGGATGTCGCGTTTTTCCGTCAATCTGACGACCGCGTAATCACGGCATTCACGGTGCAGGCGGAAAATAAGGAACTCACTTTTAAAGATGAAGGCGGACTGCAAACAGCGCGAATGAATATCTTCGGGCGAATTATGGCGGTTTCTGGAAAAAGGTCGGGGATTTTTGAAGATTCTGTCACAGCCAATTCTACGCTGGAGGAACTTAACGAGCAAAAAGATAAAAAATCCGTCTATCAAAAAGCAATTGCGTTGGGACCGGGAACATATAAAGTTGATGTCGTCGTCCGCGATGTGGTCACGGGAAACAAAGGAATTCGCAGTATCGGGTTTACCGTTCCGAAATACGATGAAAAGAAACTTGATACTTCGTCGCTCATAATGGCTCTAAAACTCCGCACGACAACCGAACGCGACATCGGCGGAATGTTTGTGATCGGAAGTGCAAAAGTAATTCCGAATCTTTCGGGAATTTACAAAAAAGGTCAGGAAGTCGGAATTTATATGCAGGTTTATAACGCCGGAATTGACCAAACAACGCTTCGCCCGTCGGTAGATGTTCAATACGTTTTGACCAAAGACGGCAAAGAAGTTTTGAACCAGCCGGAAAATTGGGAAGGTTTAAGCGATTCGGGACAGCGTTTGACATTGGCAAGATTGTTGCCGACCGATGCAATGCCGGTGGGAAATTACGAAATTAAAATCAAAATCAAAGACCGTGTGAGCGGACAACTTCTTGAAAAATCAAGTAAATTTTCGATTACACAGTAAGTTCAAGTAATTTTGATGGTTAAGCCGATGTAATTTACATCGGCTTTTTTACTTTAAAAAATTCTCAAACCAAAGCTGAAAGACAAGCAAAGTCCAGAGTTGTTTATGATGCGAAGCCGTATTTGTTTCGTGTTCTTTTATCAATTTCTGCACAAATTTTTCATCAAACAAACCTTGGTTTTGCAATCGCTTAGAATCAAGTAATTCGTGCATCAAAGGATTAAGACGCTGCTTGAGCCAATCCGCAATTGGAATTCCAAAGCCTTTTTTCGGACGTTGCAGGATATTTTTCGGCAAAAGCGGCTCGACAGCCTTCTTTAAAATATATTTACCTTGCTTACCCTTAAGTTTATATTCAAGCGGCAGAGAAGCCGCAAATTGCGCGACACGCGGGTCAAGAAACGGCGCACGAACCTCCAGAGAAACCGCCATCGAAG
>JBDTZT010000390.1:0-4776 GCA_040005005.1 Actinomycetota bacterium | reverse complement strand
CTTTTGATTCGATAAAAATAACGCCGGGCGAATTTTCGTCGAAGGTTACCTTCATTTGGCTTTTTGATGAAACGGGCTGCGCCGGTTTTTCCGCTTCCTTTTTTACTTCTGGATCCTTTGATTTCACTTCGGAATCTTTTGAACTCGAATCGGTCGCCGCAACCTGATTTTGACTCCAAACATTTGCGTAACATCCGAAAATTACGAAGGTTGTCAGAAAAAAATATCTAAAGTTTCTGAAACTCACGACATTAATAAAAACTTTTTTTGTCATCACTGATTATCCTTTTTTATTTTTACGGAATAAATGCCGACGGAAGCGGAACATCACCGTTAATTCCGAAACCGGCAATCAAAACTCCCTGAGTCGAACGATTGATAAACCACGTCGAATTTGACGGACGAAAAACGGCTAAGTCGAATTTGCCGTCGCCGTCATAATCGCCCGGCGCCGGCACATCGCCCGAAGTGCCAAACGGTACGGAAAAGAAACTGAAATTTTCGCTTCGCAAAACGAACCATTCGCCGGTCGAAGGTCGAAAGAAAGTCGCATCGGCTTTACCATCGCCGGTGTAATCGCCCGGCACAGGTTTATCCGTGCTGTTGCCGAATTGAAAAGCGAGCAATCCGAGAGTACTTCGCTGAATCCACCATTCGCCCGGCGCCGGACGATAAATGGCGATGTCGGCTTTTCCGTCGCCGTCGTAATCAGCCACGGCCGGAACATCTCCGCTCGCTCCGAATTGAAAGATCGAAGTTCCGCCCGTCGTCAGCGGAATAAACCAGGTTAAGGTTGAAGGGCGAAAGATCGCCGGATCAGTTTTGCGATCGCCATCAAAATCGGCCGGAACGGGAATATCGCCGTTTGTACCGAATGGAAAAGAGAAAAATGTGCCATCCTCCGAGCGCAGAATAAACCACTCGCCGGTCGAAGGTCGCCAGGAAGCGATGTCGGTTTTGCCGTCACCCGTAAAATCGGCCGGAACTAATTTATCGGTTGTGTTTCCGAATTGCGCGACGCGATTTCCCCCGTCAGAACTTCTTGCAATCCACCACTCGGCCGGAGCCGGCCGGAAGATTGAGATGTCGGTTTTGCCGTCGCCGTCAAAGTCAAATGCAACGTGATTGGTTGGGGCGGTGACCGGCGGTTGAATCGTCGCCGTCGTCGTATAAATTTGGTCGCCGTCGGGCGTGCCGTCGTTATTTGCCTGATTTCCGGCAGCGTAAAGTGTTACCGCGCCGATATCTGTTGCCGGAGCCGTCCAATTGAATGACCAAAATGCGCCGCCCGTTTGATTGGCAAAACTTCCCGTCAAAGTATGTTCGATATATTTTCGCCCGGATGCTCCGTCCAAGATTTGCGTGTTTCCGTTCAGATTCGAAAAAGCAACCGCCGGAGTCGAACCGGCCAAGGCGGTCATCTGAAAACCCCAACGTTTGCGGGATGTATCGACTGTTTGATGGCGGACGGTGATTTGATAAGTTTGACCGGGCGTGTAGCTTGTTGGCGCAACAATAGAAAACTGCCCGGTACTCGTATTTGAAAAATGACAACCTGTGCAAGTATTTTCCCCCGGCGCGCCGGAAACGCCGGCCGGCGGTCCCGAACTGAACGCGCTTGCGGTATGAACGAAACGATTATCGTTTGACAATCCGAAAATTGCTAAACCGACAAAGACCATTAAGCTTAAAATCTTTATTTTTGTTGTTTTCGACATCATCGCTTTTTATATCTCCAAAAGTTGAATTAATTTTCAGACGGGTTTACAAAAAATTAAGATTTGTAAACCCGTCTGAAAATTGAAAACTAAGACGGGCAAACTGAAAATATCGCATTCATCAATTCAATCCATACATTTTTCTGCAAAATAATTTAGAATTTTGAATGCGATATTTGTTCTCTTTCTTCAGTTCACGCCGATTATCAATCTTGCCTGAGCAATTATTATTTTCTGAATCCGCGAATATAATCCATCACCGCACTGATTTCCGCTTCCGGCAAAGTATCTTTGAAACCCGGCATCAATTCGCGTCCATTAGAAATCACCTTTATTCCCCGTATCGTGCTGATGGCGCTTTTCGTCAAATCGGTGGCGCCTTTTCGCTTTCCTTTGGCAGTGTTCGCCTTTCCATCCGCGCCGTGACATTCCGCGCAATGTTGCTGATAAACAGCCGCCCCGCCGCTTTTTGCAAAAACCAGACTATTATTTGAACCCGGCATCAGCAACATTAGTCCAAACACTGCGACAATCAATATAAATATTGATCTAACAATATTTTTTGACTTCATCTTTTTTCATCTCCTTCAACCATCGAACTTCAATTCTCTTAAAACTTGGAACAAAAAAGTAAGGATATTTTTGAATTATTTTTTCGGGTTTAGATTCTAAATGAATTTTATGCAAAGCGTATGCCTAAACTTTCAAAAATTCCGAACAAATAATCAGACCCATAATATCTAAACTATGATTTTCTAAAACACAGTGTCAGAAAATCAGAGTTAAAGACATTTTTTTTTAGCTGTCAGAATTTTAACCCGGAATGTAAAATTGCCGATGATTGGGTGATTGATTGAAATTTTCAGGCGGCGACCGGTATTTTTTTAAATATGCTCGCTAAACCTTGATGTAAATCCGTTTTCGATACAAAAGCCACATCAAAAACAGCCACACTAAAATAAAACAGATCGCAAACATCAGCGAGGAAGTTTGCGGATCGGCAAGCCGCGCGAAAACCGTCGTGTAAATCCAATCCTGCAAATTGGTCTGTTCGCCCTCCGCCCCCGTCACTTTGATAATGCCCATTATTCGTTCCATCAACCCCGAACCGACAAACAAGGCCATCGCGTTGGCGCCGAAAATCACGAACGGTTTTGCCCACGCCCGGTAACCTTTGATGTCAATCAGCCAGTAGCAAAAGCCCAGAAAACAAAGTGCGAGTCCCGCCGTAAAAACCACATACGAACTTGTCCAGAGTGCCTTGTTGAACGGGAAAAACGGATTCCAAATCCAGCCGGCGACAAGCAGTACAATTCCGAAAAAGAATAAGCTGCTGACCTTTTCCAGATCGCTTCGTTTTGTTTTGAGCCAGAGTCCGGTCAAAACTCCCGCCAGTGTCGTAACGACCGCCGGAATTGTCGAAAGCAGACCTTCGGGGTCATAAACCTTTGCCTGTTTCCAAATGTGATTCAAACCGAAAACCGTGCGGTCAACATACGCCGCAAGATTGCAGGCTTTATCGTCAATCGTCGTCACGGCACAATCCGGAACGGGCACAATCGTCATTAAAAGCCAGTAAAAGATCAGTAAAATGATGCTGATAATCGTTAGTTGCTTCCAGTTTGTATGGAGAAAGATCAACGAGGCAAACAGGTAACAAACCGCGATTCGCTGCAGCACACCCGGAATTCGCCAGTTTGACAAATCAAACGCCGGAAAATTATCAAATCCGAAATAAGGAAATAAATGAAGAAATGTTCCAATCAGGAAAATCAAGATCGAGCGGCGAAAAATTTTCAGATAAACATCCCGCGTGATGCCTTCCTGCGTTCGTTTGCCGAGCGCGAGCGAAATTGAAACGCCGACGATAAACAGAAAAAACGGAAAGACCAAATCCGTCGGTGTCAATCCGTGCCATTCGGCGTGTTCGAGCGGCGGATAAATTGCATCCCAGGTTCCCGGATTATTCACCAAAACCATTCCCGCGATGGTTATTCCGCGAAAAACGTCCAACGATACAAGACGAGTTTGCCCCAGTTCAGCCGCCATATTTTGTTTTCCTTTTTTCTTTAGAATTTGTTGAAGATAAATCGAATATAGACTAAAAATTTCAATTTGTTTAGTCGAAATACCGAAAAGATTTGCAAAATGTGCGGAAAACCGCTTATTTTACAAACAAATGAAAAAATCTTCGCTTTCATCGGTGATTCTTGGCGCGGCTTTTTTGATGGCGACCTCGGCCGTCGGTCCCGGTTTTCTAACGCAAACAACCGTTTTTACAAAACAGCTTCTGGCAAGTTTCGGCTTTGTAATATTGCTGTCCGTTTTGCTCGATATTTTTGCCCAGCTCAATATCTGGCGCGTTCTCACCGTCAGCGGCAAACGCGGGCAAGACGTGGCGAACGAAACAGTTTCGGGCAGCGGTTATTTTCTCGCAGCGTTGATTGCGCTTGGCGGTTTGGCTTTTAATATCGGAAATATCGCGGGCTGCGGTCTCGCTTTAAATGTTCTGTTTGATTTGAAACCCGAATACGGCGCGGTTCTCAGTGCGGTCGTCGCAATTGCGATTTTTCTCGTGAAGGAAGCCGGAAAAGCAATGGATTTATTTGTCAAAATTCTCGGCGTGATAATGCTCGGTTTGATAGTTTACGTTGTTATCGCTTTGCATCCGCCGCTTGCCGAGGCCGCGTTTCGAACATTTATTCCCGAAACTATTTCGCCGCTGACCATTGTCACACTGGTCGGCGGAACGGTCGGCGGTTATATCACATTTGCCGGCGCACACCGCTTGATTGACGCGGGAATTTCGGGCGTTGAATCACTTCCGCAAGTCAACCAAGGCGCAGTGACGGGAATTATTCTAACGGCAATTATCCGATTTTTGCTATTTCTTGCTTCGCTCGGCGTAATCACGCTCGGGTTTGCGATTGATGATAAAAATCCGCCGGCCTCGGTTTTTCAGAACGCGGCGGGGAATTTCGGCTACCGGATTTTCGGCGTCGTAATGTGGTCGGCGGCGATCACTTCCGTCGTCGGCGCGGCTTACACTTCGGTTTCA
>JBDTZT010000389.1:0-4781 GCA_040005005.1 Actinomycetota bacterium | reverse complement strand
TGCTATTTGAAGAAATTTGAAATTAAAATCAAAGGATTAACTTTAAAAATAAATCTAAAATCCAAAATCTAAAATGAAAATTACCGTTTACGAAAAACCGACTTGCACGACGTGCCGTAAACTAAACAAATTGTTTGAAGAAAACGGCATTGATTACACGAAAGTCAATTATTTTATCGAGCCTTTGACAGAAGAAAAACTCCGCGAATTACTCAAAAAAGCGAATCTTTCGCCATTTGATGTTTTGCGGAAAGCGGAACCTGTTTACAAAGAATTGAAAATCTCCGAAGTCACCGACGCAGATAAATTGATCAAATTAATCGCCCGAAACCCAAGTATTCTGCAGCGTCCGATTGTCGAAGTCGGTGAAAAGGCAGTGCTGGCAAGACCGGTTGAAAAAGCGATTGAACTAATAAATTCGGCGAAATAAATGAATACTATCGAACATCTGCGCCAGCTTTACGCTTACAACGATTGGGCAAACCGCCGGATCATCACGGCTTTAAAAGAAAACCCGGTCGAAAAATCGCGGAAGATTCTCGCACATCTGCTGATTACCGAGCAGGAATATTTTGCGCGGCTTTACGGCAAAGATTCAAAAGGCTTTGATTTCTGGCCGGATTTATCTGTCGAAGAATGCGGTGTGCTGGCGCGTGAAACGGCTGAACGATACGAAAAACTGCTTCGCCGTTTTGAAGACGAAGGATTGGATTTAACCGCCCGTTACCGCACGAGCGAAGGCGTTTGGTGCGAAAATACTTTTCGCGAAATGCTGACGCATGTTCCGTTTCATTCCGCGATCCATCGCGGAAATATTATGCTGAACCTGCGCGAAGCCGGTTTTACGCCGCCGAAAACTGACTACATAATCTATTTGCGCGAAACGAAATACATTTGAAATAAGAAGTGAGAAATGAGAATAATTTTGTGTAACTCTCACTTCTTATTTCTGCCTTCTCACCTAATATGATGGAACAATCGCCACCCGAACAACTTATCTTTGATTTTTATACGGAAAAACCGCATCTTGTCCGCGAGTCGCGCGACGAATTGAAACTCACGCTCGGCAAATTTGCCGGGCCGCTCGACCTTTTGCTTTATTTAATCAAACAGGAACAGGCGAATATTTTCGACATTCCAATTGCCCGCATTACGGACGAATATCTGAAATATGTCCGCCTGATGAAAAATTTTGACATCACTTTGGCGGCCGATTTTTTGGTGATGGCGGCAACTTTGATCGAGATAAAATCGAAGATGCTGCTGCCGAAAGAAATTTTGGAAGACACGGAAGAAGATGCGGAAGACCCGCGTGAAGCACTGGTCAGGCAACTGCTCGAACATCAGAAATTTAAAAACGCTTCGCAGATGCTCTACGAGCGCGTCACGGTCGAGCAAGCCGTTTTCCCGCGCGGGCGCATTGAATCGGATGAAAACAACGCCGAAACCAACGCATCGGTTTTCGATCTGTTGACGGTTTTTCAGCGGATTTTGTCGCGCCACAAAGAAGAAGTTCAGATGGAAATTCAGCGCGAAGAAGTTTCGTTGGCGGATATGCTGAAAAATCTGAAGAAGCGTATTTTTGAAGGAAAAGAATTAAGTCTGCTGAAGTTTTTCGAGGAAATGCACACGCGCCGCGAACTCGTCACGGCATTTATGGCGGTTCTCGAAATAGTCCGCACCGAAAGCGTCAAGTTGACGCAAACGATAACTTTCGGCGATATTATTTTGAGGAAGGTTTGACAACAAAATTACAAAAATTTGACAACAGATTACACGGATTTCACAGATTATTTTTCGGGCGGTTTATAAAGAGCAAACAATTCTCAAAATCCGTCTAATCTGTTGTCAAAATCTTATGGAATTAACAGTTATTGAAGAAAAACAACCGCGCAGCATCAGCGAAATCGTTTCGATCGTCGAAGCATTGATCTTTGTCGCGGACGATCCCGTAACCGTTAAAACTATTTCTGAAGTTCTTGAAGAAGACCGCGAAACCATCGAAGCGGCGGTCGAAGAATTAAAACAGGAATACGAGATGCGCGAAGGCGGTTTGCAGCTGCGCGAAATCGCGGGCGGCTGGCAAATCTCGACGCGCACCGAGTATCACGAAGAAGTCCGCAAATATCTCAAAACGCGCCCGAACGCAAAATTATCGCTCGCTGCGCTCGAAACGCTCGCCGTGATCGCTTATAAACAACCCGTCACCGTTCCCGAAATCCTCGAAATTCGCGGTGTTCAATCGGCTTCGGCAATCAAAACACTTTTGGATAAAAAACTAATTACCGCCAAAGGCCGCAAAGAAACCGTCGGACGACCGATGCAATACGGCACATCGAAGGATTTTCTTCTGCAATTCGGATTAAAGGATTTATCGGAATTGCCGTCAATCGAAGATTTTGAAGATTTGGCGCAGGGCATGTAAAAGCAGGATACTTCGAATTAATGACAATAAAGATGAAATTATCGTCTGTTCAATCCCCGTTCGAGAATGGATTAGTGCAAGCGTTATCACACTTATTTTGGTTTCCATTGTTTCCATTTGTTTGATTTCAAAGACTGAAGTATCCAAATTGATAAGTATTATTCCCTTCTTTGTTTTTCTTGGCGGATTTCTTTTCTTCCTTCTAAAAACAAACCCGGCGACAACTATAAAAATAAATAAACCGGGCAAGACCGTTTCAATCCGCAAGCAAAGTTTATTAGAGTATAGTTTCAACATTTATTCGTTCATCGAAATTGACGATTTAATTTACATTAACGCGAAATTAGTTGGTCGCCCCGGAAATGAGACATCGAGTTATGAGACAATTATGCCATTGAAAAGCGGAATGAATATTAAACTTCCAAGATTCAGCGGTTTAAAAGACAACGAATATTTTGACCTGGTAGATTTAATGAATTCATACATTTTCGATACTTCAAAGCAAATTCCCTTCAAACTCACCATATTCAACGACGATTAAGACTTATGCAGACCGAAGAGACCGAAAATGTGCTTGTGATCAGGGAAACGCCTGGCTGTTTGTGGTTTGTCGGGTTGTTTTTCTCGATGATCGGCGGAGTTTTCGTTTACGGCGCACTTGGCGGTTTTACGAATTACAAGGATTATTCGCCGTGGGTCATCGGTCTGACATTTCTGATGGGCGCGGCAGCCGTCGGCGTCGGAATTTGGATATTTTACCGGGCGCCGATTACAAGAGTCGTGATTGACCGCATTGAAAACACGGTCTTGATGACGCGTTACGGATTGTTCGGAAAGCAGCAAACCTTTTACGATTTCGATGAGATCGAACGATTCTGTCTGATCGAAGAAAAAGACGACGAAGGCGATAATGTCTGGTCTTTGGGAATGAAATTAACGAGCGATGAAACGATAAAAATCTCGTCGCTGGCGAGTCACGATGAACGATTCAAAAGCAATTTCGTTTTTGAGATCAATGAATTTATGCATAAACAAATGCCTCTGGCGCAGATGATTTTAGAACTCGAAGGTGAAAACGATCAATAGAAAATCGAAACTGCCGCAGTATAATTTTTTGCAAACACCTGTTTGATTTTCGTCAAATCTTTAATAAAAAATAGAGGAGTAAAAGATTTGAAATATGAATATCAAAACAGACGAAGATAAAATAGTAATTAGGGATATTCCCATCATTCAATGGCTTATTGGTTTGTTTTTTACGGTTGTCGGCATCAAAGTGTTGCTCTCTGGTTTATTGGCGGCGGCGGGTTTTAATTTTACCTATATATTAATCGGGCTATTTGCTGCATATATGGGCTACACGCGCGGACTGTCCGGTGTTTACCTGAAAGTGTCAATTGACCGGTTGCTCAGATCGGTGACGGTCAAAAGAATCGGACTTCGCCAGAAAATCGATGAAATGTATTCCGCAGATGAGATCGAGAAGATTTATTCCGAATCAGAAACCAGTTCCGAAGATATAACTACTTACACGATCTGTATGACTCTTAAAAACGGTCAATCCATGGTTCTGGGCGGTCAGCTCTCAAGTAAAGCGGAATGTGAAACGATTATCAAAACCGCGCAGGCTTTTCTTGAGCAAACGGTCTTTCCGGATAAATACCATCCGAACTATCTTTAATTTTCCATTTTGTTATAAATTAAACCGAATACCCTGTGATAAATAGCCTTGAATCAATCTATTTTTCAATCGGGGGATGAACGGCGAGTGAAAATAAGTTAATATCTTTCTTAAACCTTATGTTGGAAAGATTAAATAAACTTATCGCCCAAGCCGGCTTGGCATCGCGGCGCGGCGCGGATGAATTAATCAGCAACGGCGATGTCACCGTCAACGGCGCAATTGTTACCGAACCCGGCACGAAAGCCGACCCCGAAAACGACCACATCAAAGTCGGCGGAAAACTGATTAATGAGCGCATTGCCAAGCGTGAAATTGTCTATGTTTTGCTCAATAAACCGAAAGGTTATCTCTCGAGCGCGGCTGATCCGGAAGGTCGCAAGCTCGTCACGGATTTGATCAAAGGCTACGGCAAACTTCATCCGGTCGGACGGCTCGATTACAACACCGAAGGCTTGATTATTCTGACCAACGACGGCGATTTCACAAACCTCGTCGCCTCGTCAAAAACGATTCCGAAAGTCTATGATGTCAAGGTCAAAGGCTTGCCGAACGAAAACGCGATCAATAAACTCCGGCGCGGGATGCGACTCGAAGACGGTTTTAAAACCGCCCCCGCGCAAATCAAAGAACTAAAAGCAACCGACAAAAACGGCTGGTTTGAAGTAACGCTTT
>JBDTZT010000388.1:0-4782 GCA_040005005.1 Actinomycetota bacterium | reverse complement strand
GAAATCAGTTTAATGAGCCGCGACTCTTTCCATTCTTTCCATTCGGCGCTCGAGCATCTGTTTTACTTCGTAATCGGTCGGCGGCTGATTTTGTCCGCCCTTTTCGTCCGCTTTTTTTGCCGCCGCTTGATTTTCATTTCTGGGCGGTTCGGGTATCACTTCAAATTCGTTAATTACAACCGGCATATTGTTTTACTCTGTTCCAAATGACGCCTGCGCGGATAAATTCAAGGAAACTCCCGAATCATTCAAAAGCGGCACGCTTCCGCCGATTCCGCCCGAAACACCGATCTTGGCGTTCATATCGAGCAGCATTCCGGCTGGCAAAAGGCGCGGATTCTCGATTCCGTTTGAAGCCGCAATTGATTGCCAATCGCCGCCTTTGCCGGCATTTGAAGCTAAACCTTGAACGGTTGAACCGGACGGCGCAGCAGTCAACGGACGTGTTCCGGGCAGCGGAAGGTTCGGCGGCGCATCTTTCGGAAATTTATAAACATCAATTTTTTGCTGAGTCAGATTCATCGTCATACTCGCCCGCAGCGGAATTCCTTCACTCGAAAAAAATTCCAGCGATTCTTCGAGCGATTCCATCAATCCGTCAAACTGAAACGAGCCCCAAATAAAACGAACGCCGGGCGGCAGAAATTTCTTTTTGTCCTTCGGGTCGGGCAGCGGCGTGATAAAATGCGTAATTTTTTCCGTCATTTTCCGCACATCTTTGACCGCTTCGCCTTCCTGCGGCGCGTTCACATCAAACCAGAGTTGAAGCGTCAATTTGGTTGTTCCGGCACCGACAAATTGCTGTGCCGCTCCGCCGCGCTGATCGCCGGCACCGCCCGTCGGCGTTTGGATTTGATTGGCAAAAGCGACTTTGAGCGTTTCGGGATTAAACTGCACCGGAACTTTTAAGGTCGGGGCGGCTTCGGGCTTTGACAAATCAATTTCCTGTAATTCGGCTTTGACTAATTTGACTGATTCAGGCATTTTTGTTTTTCCTCTACTTACCGGTTTCCAACTTCAACGATTCATATGCCAACTGCAATTCCTCGATTGCCACCCCGCCGTCTTTGGCATTGAGCGGCGGAGCTTTGAGTTTGACCGGAACGCAGCGCGTCAATAAAAATTTCGCTTTGACCTTTTTGTCGGGCGAATAAATGACAATCTGGGCATCAGCCCGCGTGTCGGGATTTGTCTGCAAAAGCTCGACCCATTTCCACAAATCGAATGTTTCGGTCATTCCGCGTTTGAGCGTCAGCGAAGCGTAATTGATCGGTCCGGTCAGGCGAATTTGTTTGCCGTTGTTGCCGCCTTCACGAATTGTCTTCACATCCATTGTCATCTCCAAACCGTCGCATTCCGCAAAAGAAGCATCGCAAATCTGCATTGCCACGCCTTCGACCTTGATCTCGACGGCAAAATTAAACGCCGTAAACGGATAATTTACTTTTTCATTGGTCGGCGGATTTGACATATATTTTTCACTTCTCAAAAAACTTCCGTGACATTGCTGCGACCGCCCGTTTGCATCAAACGAACCGTTACAAATTTCAGCGGCAGCGACGGCGCGACCCGTAATTCGACGATAAAACGTCCTTGCTCAACACTTTGGAAATTATTTACGGTATCGCTGACAACCACCTGATAAGCTGTCGCCGGAGTTGTTCCGGCAAATGCGCCGCGCACGAACATAACGTCCAGCAGCGAATTAAATCCGCGCTGAACCTGCCGCCTGAAACGCTCGTCATTCGGCTCAAAAACATATTCCGCGCCGTGTTTTAAAGCCAGCCGGCGAAGCAAACTTAAAAGCCGCCGCACATTTATTGAACGCAGATCGGAATCGTCGCTCAAAGTGTCGGAATCGAGGACTAAAAAGCCGTTCGGCTCCTGCCGGACAAGATTGATCAGATTGTCTTGAAAATCCAAATAACGCTCGCGCCGGAAATTTTTTGACAATCCTAAAACGCCTTGCAATTGTTCATTGGCCGGTGCAATCCAAGCTCCGCGCCGGTTTGAACGCCCGGCCATCACACCGCAAATCGCGCCGTCCGCAGGAATATTCCGCAAGGCTTCAAAATCGTCTTCGTGCGTCAAAAGCCACGGATGATAGACCGCGCCAAAACTCAAAGCGGTAGTTTCGTCCGCGCTGAACGGTTCGACTCCGGTCGTTGCAAGGCTTAAACCTTTGGTAGCTCTGAGCGCTGCAACGTGAGAAAATGCGCTGTTTTCATCGAAATGTTCGGGCACCGTCAGAACGGCAAACAAATCGCCGCGAGCCGCGCACATCCGCAGCAGGGCGCGTTGAACGGCAAGCAAAACATCCGATTTGTAATCATTTGATGAATTTGCCACCCAACTTTCAACTTGCGGAATTTTGACGGCCAAACCCGTTGACCAATCGCTGATATTTTGTCCGCTTTCAGCCCGAACGCGGTAAAAATAGACGCCCGCGCCGCGTTCAAGCGTTTCAGATTCTTTTTTCTTTCCCCGGTAAATTTCCAACGCAAACTCAAATTTCGGCGTGGTTGATTCTTCTAAAACAAATACCAAAGATTCATCATTTTCGGTGTTTTCCCAAACAGGTGTAAATTTTCCCGATGAAACATTTTCTTCTTTCAGGCGCAGATTTTCAGGAACTCTGACGACGCGAATCCGGCAGTCTAAAAAGTTTCCCCAGAGCGGCTCGCTGACCTTTTTTTGGTCCTGATTTCGGCAATCCTGAAATCGCCACCATTCGGGACGCAAGGGCGGCGACGAAATCGGCGGCGATGTAATCTGTCCGTCATCGGTTGTTTGAAACCAGCCGCAATGAAGCGCGTCCGGGACGGAGATAATCGTGCATTCGTCCAGTGAATAAATCGCGTAAAACGGATTTGTCGGCGAGCTTTCCGCCGCCCTATTCGTCTCCGTTTCAGGCACCAGCGCGGAATGAATTCCCCACAGCGGGCGCGGGCGCGGACTCAAATATCGAATAAATTCGGCTTCGCTTAAAAGATTGCCGAAACCCGTATTTTTCAACTTGTCGTCCAGAAAAAGAGCTTCGTCAAATTCTTCTAATCCGTCGCGCTGCAGTTTGGTCCCAAGCAATCGAACGGGACCGAGATAATTTTCGGGAAAAGCCGCCGCAAAGACCGGAAAATAAAAACCTTCGCCCCCGTCATTTCCCGCTAACGGAAAATTTAAAGCCGCGCCGGATTGAGTCCACTCCTGAATTTTTTCGTCACTTGATTCGGAAAAATGATACAAATCTTCATCGGTCGGCAAATTTCCCCAAAATCGTTCGTGGTCGGAATTAAAAGCCAAATCGCCCAATTTTAGAATGGATTTAGCATCTTTTTTTATCCAAAATTCAAAACTCAAACGTTCGGTTTGCGGAATCGAAGCAGGTTGTTTGATCTTTCTTTGACAAACCATTGCCTGCCCGATAACTTCTATCTTTTCCTGCGTTTCCGAATTGTCAAAACTGACTGTTTCAACCTGCAAACAAAAAACTTCGGTGTTTAATTGCACGATCAATAAACTACCGTTTGAGGGTGAATCGGCGGCTGAAAGATTAGTAAATTTTAATTTAACTTTCATTGCTTCGACCCGCAAAACTGCCGGTCGTTCAAAAAGAAAAGATTCGGGATCGGCTTCCAAATCTGTCCGGCTCGATTGGGTCCACATTTTTACCTGAACATTGTAATTTTCATTAGCGGCAATATCGCTCGGCAAATTCTTTAACCAAACAAACCGATTTGAAGTAAATCTGACGATTTGTTTTCCGAACGACGACAAAGCGACCGGCAAATTATTCTTTTGCGAGTCTTCGATTTTGGCCACCGCCAAAAGCAAAACCAAACCCTCGTCGCGAAAAGTAAATCTGATCAGTTCGCCAGTTTTGATTGAATCATTGACACCAATTTCAAGCGTCACGGTTTTTTCATCGTCGGAACCCGTCAAACTTAATAATTTAACCGATTTTGAAAGAATCGCGGTGCCGATTTGCAGGTCGTCCGACCAACTTCCGCGGGCGCGGGCGCGGGCAAAAGCCGGAGAAATATTTTTTATTCCTTTTTCATCGAAGTTGACCCGGGCAAAACCCGCCAACGGGAAAAAATTGAAACAAGCGCGATTGAGAGGTTTTTCCCCGTTTGGCTGAATTCGTGCCACCCGAATTATCCAACAACGCTTTCCGCCGTTGCGAAAGAATGAGCGCACTGTCGGCGCGAGGAAAGCATACACCGCGGCGCCTTTTCCCCGGTCCCAAACGAGCGGTAAATCATTTCCGAAAATAGTCTTAAATTGCTCCGGTGTTTCAATCGCAACCGGAATTCCGACCGGACCCTTTGAAGCAAATCCGACTATTAACGCGACATCCATGCGCGGTAAAACATCTTCGCGAAGAGGTGCTTGCGCTTCAAACCGAAAGCCTGGCAGACGGCGGATTTTTTGATTTATCGCTGACATTTTTTTTTGGAAAACTAATTTTTTCAGGCACCAACCAATTTGCTAACTACATTGCAAACCAATCACTTTCGCCTTGTGCCTGACCGTTTTACTCCATTTCCAGACGCTCGTAGGCCAGTGTTAATTCTTCCATCGCGACGTCCGTGCCCTTCGCGTTCATCGGACCGCCGAGATACTTGATGATCCGGGCGTTAAGCAGCCGCCACGTCAAAACCGGTGTCGTATTTGTTTTATCTTCGCTCATCAAATTTATCGTGACATTGCGAACGCCGCTGCTTGTGCCGTTGCGAATGTCGTTGAGCCAGCCGTATAAATCTAAAACGCCGATTGCGCCGC
>JBDTZT010000387.1:0-4793 GCA_040005005.1 Actinomycetota bacterium | reverse complement strand
GAAAAAGAAATTAACCGCGATCGCCGGATAAAAAGGATTATAAAAATTTTGCGCACGGCTATCCTGAAATTCCTGTATTTTAATTCTCTAAAAATCGCAATTTATCTGCGCGGCGTGTCTTCGCCGATTGTCCAGACAATCACGGAACTCGATAAACCCAAGCCCGACAATCTTCCCGCCATCATCACCACGGTTTCGCCATTTTTGACGGCTTTGGCTTCGAGAAGCGTTTTTTCGCCGTCTTTGAGCATTGCTTCGGTCGTTTCGGCGGCTTTGTGCAGTAGCGGTTCAACGCCCCAGATGAGCGAAAGCTGATTGCGGACTTCTTCCGTGTTGGTCAGGGCAAAGGTTGAAAGCCCGGAACGAATCGAAGAAAGCCGCCGCGCCATTAAACCCGATTCGGTAAAAACCGCCACTTTATCGGTCAAAATTTCCCGCGCGCAAATCGCCGCCGCCTTGCACAAGGCTTGCGAAGTTCTGCCCGTCGGGGCTTCGTTAAATTTGACGGGACGTTTCAGCTTCATCGTGATGACGGTTTCCGCCGTCATAATGATGCTCTCCATCGTCGCAACCGATTGCACCGGATATTTGCCCGAAGCCGTTTCCGCTGAAAGCATCACGGCATCGGTTCCGTCCCAGACGGCGTTGGCGACATCGGACGCTTCGGCGCGGGTCGGGCGCGGACTTTCAATCATTGATTGGAGCATCTGTGTCGCGGTGATGACGAACTTGTCGTTCATGACGGCTTTTTCGATAATCTGTTTCTGATAGACGGGAACGAGTTCGACGCTGGTTTCAACGCCCAAATCGCCGCGCGCCACCATCACGCCGTCGGTTTCGCGGATAATGTCGTCGAGATTTTCGATCGCTTCCGCTTTTTCAATTTTGGCGACGAGCAGCGGTCGGCCCCATTTGCGCGTGTTGAGCTTTTTGATCAGGTCGCGGACTTCCTTGCAGTCTTCGCCGCGCCGGACAAACGAAAGCGCGATGTAATCAACGTCCTGTTTCATCGCCCATTCCAAATCCAGGCGGTCTTTGTCGGTCAAACTGGGAATCGGCAGTTTTGTATTCGGCAGATTGATGCCTTTGCGTTCGGACAATATTCCGCCATTGACGACCGTTGTAAAAACATCCGTTTTCGTTACTTTTTTGACTTTTAATTCGATCGCACCGTCGTCGAGCAAAATTTTATCGCCTTTTTGAACGAGCTTCGGAATCTCTTTGAAATTGGTCGAAACTTCGCCCGCGCTGCCTTCGATGTCGCGTGATGTGAGAATAAATTCAGCCTCTGCTTCAAGCACGACCGGCTTGGCGTTCTGCAGCAGTCCCGTACGGATTTTCGGGCCCGAAAGGTCAACCAGCACAGCCAGGGGGCGGTTTAGGTTTTTCGCCGCCGCTTTGGCGCTTTTGATCGTCGCGGCGTGTTCGTCCCAAGTTCCGTGCGACATATTTATCCGGACGGCATCCATGCCGGCTTTGATCATCGCTTCGATGATCGGCTGTGTATTTGAAGCCGGCCCGAGTGTCGCTAAAATTTTTGCTCTTCCCATAATAATAGTGGTGAGTGGTGAGTGGTGAATGATTAGTGAAAAACAGTCTTTAACTCATCACTCATCACTCACCACTCACCACTGTTCATCAATGTTACGTCTGATTTCGGATTTTTCTCAAATCAACAATTTCGATTTCTTTGAGCGCGATTTTTCCTTCCTTCGGCAAAGCGTTATCGGCGTAGATTTTCCACTTGATTGCCAAGTCGGGCGCCCTAAATTCATCAAAGTTTTCGCTGAGCGGGATTTTCCAGTTCATTGACATACTCCGCAGCAGCGGAAAGTTTGCTTTAAATTGCTCGTCGGCGTATTCCTGATTGAGATTTGTAAGGCGATGCCGATAAAATCTGCCGCCGTCTTTGACGTTCAGCTTATTTTCGATTGTTTGAAGAATCGGCACGGGAACATCGAGAAAAACCGCAACATACTGCGCGAAAGCCGAACCGTTGTTTTGCGCTTGAATGATTAAATTGTAATTAATAATTTGTCGAGCCAAATCTGTTGATTCAGTTGCAAAGCCAATCAAACCCGAGGTGACTTCGATCAGAAAATTCAGCGCGATATTCGGGGTTTGTTCGCGGAACATCACGTCGCGGATTTCATAATCTTCCATCGGTACGGCTTGAAAATTAAAGCGTTTGTAATAACGATGGTCGTTTGCCTGATGCGCCGTGTTGCTCTGCGGAATTTCGATGATAAAGACAACATCCATGTCGCCCGAACTGAGGTTCACCGAATGAATGATAATGCCGTCAATGCGCGGGCGAATTCCTTGAATAATCTGCTCAACCCATTCACGCGGATATTTGCGGCGGTCAACCGCCGTAATGCGTTCGGGCAAATGGCGTTTGTTTTCCTGATCGAATTCACGAATCCCGTAAACGATAATGCCGCCCGCTGAATTTGCCATTGCCGAAACGTCTTTCGTGATTTCCTTTTTCTTCGTTTCGTTGCGGTCGAGAGCTTCGGCTGACTTGTATTCGAGCGTTAAAGATTCTTCCGTTTCGCTCGTGATAAAATTTTGCAGTTTCGACTCCGTCCAAGTTCTCGCCATAAATCAATCTTCCCGTAACAAAGCGCGAAAACCTGCTTGCACAAAATGTTCATCGGCGGTCAAAGCCGCTTCGATTTCGCGTTCTTGCATCACGATAAACGAGATGCAGTCAACTAAACCCCATTCTTTATCGGGGCGATTGCAAAAAAGTTCAAACGCTGCTTCATAGATTTCATCAGTTAGAGAAATAACTGATGTATTGAAATCCGAGTTGAGATGTTGAATCAATCCGACGGCAGATTGACGATATTTTAATTTTGAAAGGGCATTTCCGATTTCTAAAATAACGGCTTGAGTAGTGATGATTTGCGTGTTTTCTTCTTCGATTTGATTTGCCAGTTTGAATGCACGTTCGTGAAAATCATCTTTGGCAATTATAATTGCAATTGAATATGAAGTATCAAGGAAAACTTTACTCGGCATCGTCTAAAGACTTACCTCCGTAAAGATATTCGTCAAGATTCTTTGAAAAGTCGCTCGGACCATCTAATTTCAATGATTTTGCATATCTCAAAAAAGCGTAAGGCTCGCTTTTACCTTTTTTCGGCATTTCAACCAGATTCAACTTTTTCGGTTTTTCTTCCTCGTCTTTGATAATAATTTTAACTTTAGTATTTGAAGCCAATTCAACCGGCTCGTCAGGGCGAAAAACTTCTCCGTCATATGTTGCGTCCAAAATCTTTTCCATCGCTTTTACCTCATAAACATTTTACGCTTTTTCCGATAATTCAGAAAGACAATATCAATAATCGCAAGCTCCATAATTTGGCGGAGGCATTTCTTTCACCTTTTTTTCATCCGCTAAGGCAAGTTCGATTTTGCCGAGTTGGCGGGAACTATTTCGGTCAGTCGGAAGAAGCGAAACGCATAGTAAAATATAAAGCAAAGCTGCCGACTTTTTCAAAGCTGCCGACTTTTTAAGGAAGTGAATAAACATAATAATTCCTCAACATCAGTTTCGCGCCATATCGCTATAAATTCATTTTAACGACCACGGTTCCGGCAATAAAATCGTGCAATGCCCGTTTTTTGTCGCTGAAAAAGAAAGTCATAATGTCTGCCAATCCCCAAACCATTGCGAAGGCTCCAAAAATGCCGTATGACATTTTGACATTTTCGGCTTCCGGGTCTTGCGCTAGAAAGACAATACCGAGAATAATTGCGCCGATATTGAAAATCAACTGCGGAATTTCGCGCCAAATCGCCTGATTGAATTTCAGCGGTTCTTCCGTGACGTTCAAAACCTTGATATTCATCGCCATTTTGCCGAGAGTTTGCCCGTAAAGTCCATGCATCATTATCATATAAACCGGTAGAACGAGCGCGGAAAGCGGAATCCAAATGTAGAAAAACAGAGGCGAAAATTCGGCTTGACGAAACCAATCGTCCAAAATCGCGATCGGCAGCATAATAAAACTGTCAATCAGCAAAGCGACGAGGCGCGGGGCAAAGGTTTTGTATTTCTCCATAAATTAACTGCCAAGTTCGCTAAGTTTCTGCAAATAATTGACGACGGTTGCGACATAAGTCGAATGCGACCAGGTGAGCGGCGAAACTGAAACGGGCGAACCGTCGAGCGGATTGACCTGTTCCGCCAAAACGCCCGATGGCAGAGAATTTTTGACAGTCCATTCCAAAATCTCCAACGCGCCCTTTAAATCTTTGGTTGATTTGGCAATCGCAATCCGGTAATCGGCCAGCCAGAGCGTGCAGATAAACCACGCATTGCCCGTCACTTGTTCGGAAATACGCATATAACCGTCATTATTAAAACGCGCCACACCGCCGATTTTGTTCGGAATCCAGAGATGTTTTTCGATGGTTTTCATTGTCTTGATAACCATTTTATCGTCCGCCGCAAACGCGCCGAGATAAAACGTGCCGAAAAGCGACGCATCGATCGTCGTGTCGGCTTCGTAAAAATCGTCATTCTGAAACTGCAAAGCGCGCAGGAATCTGCCTAAATCCCTGCTGTAAAGATGTTCGCGCATCGCTTCGGTGATTTCGTCAGCCGCCGTTTCGTATTTTTCAGCGCGGGCGGCTTCGGCAAAAAGACGCGCAAAATTTGCCGCCGCGCGAAGTCCGCTGACAACCGAGGCGCAGGTAAATGTGTGAATGCCGCGCTTATCTTCCCAAAGATTCCACGACGGCGCGGGCAAATTAGTTTCGGCATGGCGAAAGGCGACCAT
>JBDTZT010000386.1:0-4800 GCA_040005005.1 Actinomycetota bacterium | reverse complement strand
TATGGATAGATTAACAATTTTTTGTGAGATTGACGACTTTTGCCGCCAATTTGAGCCGAAATTTAATCGGCAACTGCTGGCGGATGGGCAACGACAGCGAATCAAACCGAGCCGGCCGTCGAGAGCGGAAGTGATGACGATTTTAGTTTTGTTTCACGCTTCGGGTTTTCGTGACCTGAAAAGGTTTTATACGAAAGTGGTGTGTCAGTATTGGGGCAAAGATTTTCGCCGTCTGGTGAGCTACAACCGGTTTATCGAGTTGCAGCGAGATTCGCTGATTTTGTTGGAAGCCTTGATGCAGACTCGTTTAGGAAAGTGTTTGGGAATCTCGTTTGTGGATTCATCGAAAATGGCGGTGTGCAATAATTTACGGATCAGGCAGCACAAGGTTTTTCGAGAAATTGCCAAACGCGGCAAGACCTCGACGGGCTGGTTCTACGGGTTCAAGATTCATCTGGTGGTTAGTGATTGCAGCGAGATTCTGGCGTGGCAAATCACGCTTGGAAATGTTGATGACCGCCAACCCGTGGCGGGGATGAGCAAACGACTGTGGGCCAAGCTGTTTGGCGACAAAGGCTACATTTCACAAACACTGTCGGAGTTGCTCGGAGCCGACAATGTGCAGCTGATCACGAAAGTTAAGAAGAATATGAAGAACAAATTTGTCAGTTGTAAGAGACATCCATCCCGACTATTTCATCAAAAGATGTTTCTTCAAGCAGGTGCCGAAGAAGTTTTCCTTCGCCGCATCCGACATCCACAATCCGTTTGGCTTGCACGGATTTCAAAACCGCGATGACGTTTTTATACCGCTGTTCGTTTAGACTCAGCGGCTTTTCCAGAACTTCTTCCGAGGTTTCCGGTTTGGCTTTTATTCCGAACTCGATTTCGGTGGCTAACGTCTCCTCCGGCATCAACCGGGCGATTACTTCACGGGCGAGACTTGAGCGAAATTTCAAATACCGCCGCGCAATCGTTTCACGTTCCGGGTGCGCGGTGAGCCACGGATGCCCGCGACGCAAAAGTTTCTCGACTTCTTCATCTCCCACCCAATAATGCTTTTCGTTATCGAGAACCGGAATTAAAACGTAAAGATGAGCGAGTAAATCCTGCAATCGCTTGGGGGCTCGCAGAATGACTTTGAAGTAAGAACTCGCTCCCCATTCGGGGAAACTTTCATCGAGCGGCAACTGCTCAGTGACGATTTCATAGCCGAGCGGCTCGAACAGCTTTCTGAGCAAATCTTCACCGCCGCCGCGTGCCGGAAGCACCGAGAAAACGGCTTCGAGCGGAATTTCCATTTCCGTCAAATCTTTATGTGACTCGCTTTTCCCCGCCAGTGCCGAATTGAAAACGCGACCGAGCGCGACGCTGAAAAATGACGAGGCGACATACGGGCGGTCGTTGACATACTATTCAAGGGAGCGATGGTCGCGCCCTATGCCGCGCACCAGTCCGATGGGATCAATATCGAGTAGCAGCGCGACGGTGCATTTCTCGGCGGTTGCTTCCGGGTAGAAGACGAGAGCATTGCCAAAATTCAATGAAAACGTCTGAATACGGCTCGGATTCTTGTGCAATAGAAAACCCAAATCGGTGGCGGGTTGGTGAGTGGTTGAAATTGTCAGCAGCATCTTTTTATAAAATCAATTCATTCGCTAAAAACATATATTTTACAGTTTTAAACGACCTGAGCAAAATTCTCCGGTTATCTTCGGTTAATTTCTATTTTATTGATTGGCAAAATAATTTTGATTTTAATTGGGAAGGTCAATTAAATACTGCTTTTAAAGAGAATGTTGATATAATAAAAGCACTAAAATCTTTCGACACAGTGAAAAAAAGATGTCTTTTTGATCATTCACGAAACTATTAAAAATGAAAAATACTCATCCAACAGTTTGCAGACTTTATTTATTCGCCTTTCTATGGCTTTGTCTAACAAATATTTGTCAGGCTCAGCAAGCCGCTATCTTTTCTCCAAAAAACGGTGAAAAGAGTGCGGAGTTCTTCGGAAAACTTGATTCCGAAGCGACTCCCGACACGTCTAAACTTTACGGTATTTTATTTGAACAGGTCAAAAATGTTGCTTCCTATAAATTTGTGAATCCGCCGGAGAAGGAGGCATCCGTTACTGTCGGAGAACTTTATGACGGGCGAGTTTCCGGCACCAAATACGAAATACTGATCGTCGAACCGAAAAACGGCAGACCTTATCTTTATTCGGATGTTAACGGCGATGGGAAAATCGAGGAAAGCGAGCGGCTTGAACTGAATTCTGCCGGACGGGAAGGCGTTTATCGGCAGACTTTAAGGCTTCCGGTAAAAAACAGTTTTTATCGCAGTTTTCCGATTTATCTCCAGTTCGAGCCGAAATTTACGAATCCGAATTTGAAAGCCGGTCAACGCGTGCTTTTTCAAACTATCGGGGCGTTTGCGGGCGGCGAAGTTAAAATTGATGACCGCTTCGTGCGCGTCCAATATCCGTTTGATCCGGCTAAATTCGTCATCAGTACGACCGAGGGCTTATTCGGAATTGATGTGGATGGCGACGGCAAAATTAAAAACGCGCCGTTTTCGCCCGAAACTTCCTACGCGACGAACGACGAGATCGTTTTCAAATTAGGGAGTCGCTATCTTTCGACGTTTTTGATTGATTTGACGAAAAATCAAATCGTGATGCGAACGCGCCAGTCAACGGAATACCGACGAGTAGATTTAGAAGTCGGGAAAGAAATGCCGGATTTTTCATTCGTGGATTTCAAAGATCAGCCGCGTTTCCTCAAAGAATTTCGCGGCAAATATCTGCTCGTTGATTTCTGGGGTATGTGGTGTGTTGACTGCCGCCGCGAAATACCGTTTCAAATCGAAGCCGTCAAAAGATTCGGCAATCGCCAATTTGAGATTCTTGGTATGGACAGCGATGAAGCGGATAAATTTGAGGAAGTCAAAGCGTTTCTCATCAAAAACAAAATGGACTGGACGCAGGCGAAACTCTCGAGCATTAAAAGCTTGATTGAAACCGCTTATCGGATTCAGGAATACCCGTCGACGATTCTGCTCGGACCGGACGGCAAGGTGCTGGTTCTCGATCAAAAACAACTTGCCGGAGAAAAACTTTATGAAACCCTCGACCGAATTCTTCCCAAACAAAAGTAAATAAATCTGCCGACTAATACAATCAATTGGGAGATTTAATAATGCCTGCAAAAAAAATATCGAGAAATTTACTCTTCCAAATTAACGACAGCTTATGAGTAAAAAACTGCTGTTAATGACAGTTTATGAGTAAATTTATTGACAGCTTATGAGTAAGTTGAAGCTGTAAGTTGTTGAGTTTAGCTAGAAGTTAATGACAACTTATGGGTAAATTCACAACGTTATAGGCGATAATAACGAATTAGGCGAGATGACAAAAACTGCGATTGAAGTTGACGGCGAACGGATAATTAGTAAGAGTATTAGTATGAAAAAGGAGAAACAATAATGGGCAACGGAAGAAGTTGTTTTAACGAAAAAAAACCATTCCAAGTTTTATTAATTACTTTGTTTTTTTTATTTGTGGTCGGTGTCTACGCCCAAAAAGGTAATAACGGCGATTACGATGAAAAAGAGTTTGGCAAAACCTTTAAATCACAGTTTGCGACAGTCAACAAAATTAAACTTCACTATGTCATCGGCGGCAAAGGCGAACCGATTGTTTTGATTCATGGCTACCCTGAGACGTGGTTTTCCTGGCACAAAATTATGCCGAGCCTTGCGGAGAAGCACACGGTTATCGCGGTAGATTTACGCGGTTTGGGCGAATCTGAAGTAACGCCGACAGGATATGATAAACGCACGGTTGCCGAAGACGTTCACCAACTGCTTGAAAGTTTAAAGATCGGGAAGTTTAAACTTGTGTCGCACGATTGGGGCGGAGCGGTAGCTTATTCACTGGCGAACGCTTATCCCGAAACAGTTTCAAGCCTCGTGGTGATTGAAAGTGCCGTACCGGGTTTTGGTTTAGAACAATTTATGGATGTGGCGAAGGGCGGTTCGTGGCATTTCGGCTTTTTTATGTCTGAGTTTGCTGAAAAGCTGACAAAGGGACGTGAACGAGAATTTTTGACGGATTTTGCTTTCAAAGGTAAATATGTTTTCAACAAAAATGCGTTTAGCCAAAAGGAGATTGACGTTTATCTGAATAGTTATACAAAGCCGGGCGGAATGACGGCAGGTTTTAACTATTATCGCACCGCTTTAGACGATGCAAAATACAATCAAGCTAACTTCAAAGAAAAACTGAAAATGCCGGTTTTGGCAATCGGCGGTGAAAAAAGTTTTGGCGAAGCAGTGGCGACGAGTTTAAAACTGGTAGCGGAAAATGTTAAAAGCGTCGTGATCAAAGATAGCGGGCATTTTGTAGCAGAAGAGCAACCGGAAGAATTAACCAAACAACTGCTTCAATTCTATGCTGAGTAAATTATCAATCTAAATATTAGATATGCCGTTTTGCGTAAAGACACAATCAAACAAATCAGCTATGAAAGAAGCAGTCAAGCGCGAAGAATGACCACGCCGCCAAAATTGTTTGATCGGCGGCAGGATAATGTTAATGATCGCCGGATGGCGTGTGCTGTTGATTAACAAAGAACCTTAAAATCACCGATTTTGCCGATGATGCCGTATTTGCAGAAGACCGAGTTAGGTGTTTCAGATGTGTTGATCACCAAGATGTGCCGACGTTTGGAAATCCCGAAGCTGCCGAAGGGTTACTGGCGACGAATTGAGACCGGATATAAAAAGACAATTCCACCG
>JBDTZT010000385.1:0-4805 GCA_040005005.1 Actinomycetota bacterium | reverse complement strand
CGAGTTTGAACGTGCCGAAAACATAATAAAATAACATATTTGAAACATCGCGCCCGGATTTTTCGGCGTAAATTTCGACCAGCTGCGAGCGCGAAATGTTTTCCATCAAAACTCGCGGATTAAAGGGCATCGAAAGCATTTCATTTCCGGCTTCTTTCGACATCCAATAACCAAGCGTCGTCCCCAAATCCATTAAAGGCTCGCCGACGGTCGTCATTTCCCAATCGAGAACGGCCGTGATTTTCGTAAAATCGTTTGGATTGAGCATCACATTGTCGAATTTGTAATCGTTATGCACGAGCGATGCGCCGCCCGCGGCGGGAATGTTTTCATTGAGCCATTCGATTGCGGTTTCGAGTTCGATGTGTTCATCGGTTTTCGCGTTGAAATATCGCTTTGTCCAGCCTTCAACTTGGCGCGTCACGTAACCTTCGGGTTTTCCGAGATTTTCCAAACCGATTTTTTTGTAATCAAGCGCGTGAAGGTTGGCGAGATTTTTAATGAAAGATTCGCACGCCTTTAGCTGTAATTCAGGCGACTTTTCTAACGCTTTGGGCGATTTTCCGCGAATTATTAAACCGTTGCGGCGTTCCATCAGATAAAATTCCGCGCCGATTACATTTTCATCATTACAATAAATAAGCGGTATCGGCGCCGGTTGATAAATTTTGGAAAGTTTTTCGAGAACGTTGAATTCACGCGCCATATCGTGCGCCGATTTGACCTGATTGCCAAAGGGCGGACGCCGCAAAACATATTCTTTTTCGCCGATTTTTATGCAATAGGTCAGATTTGAACTTCCGGCAGGAAATTGCAAAATCTCGATTTCGCCCGATTTTACAGCAAGATTTTCGCGCAAAAATATTTGCAGATTCGCTTCGTTCAGTTCTTCGCCCGGCCGGATTGGTTTTGCGTCTTGGCTCATAAATTATGATGATTTTCTCTGCTTTGGAAGATTTTTTCAACTGCTGATATAAGCAAAAAGCCGGTCAAATAAGCGATAAAATCCAGCCATTCAAAAGTTCTTCCCAAAATGACCGAAATTATCCGATTATTTTCCAGATGAAGCAGTTTGACATAATCAAAATATTGCAAAATTTCGATAAAACAAGCAAAAAGAAAAACCCCGAAAGCTAATTTCCAATCAGAAATATGCAAAAATATTCTGAAAAAACAGTAAATTAAAACTACCACCAAACAATCGCCGACAAACGGGCGAATCAGCACATCTTTGATAAAAAGGGCAATACAAACTTCGACGGCAAAAAGGATTAAAGTCAAAAAAAGATATTTTAGGCTGAAAGTGAGCTTCATAGATTGGTAGCAGTTTTTCCTTTTCGTAAATTTAATTTTGCACGGGTCGTTTAAAAAATAAAACGACCACGCTACCAAAATTTATATTACTAATTCGTGGATTACTTGATGAGGTTATCAATCCAACTGCTGAAACAAGTTCCCAACCTTGTTTTCCGAGTTGATCAATAAACTTATCTACTTCATATGATTCAAAACCAGGTTTTTTCTTCGAAAAAGTTTTTGTGCTCTAATTTTATTGTTTTATATTCCCATTTCATGAAATTTATTCGATTTATCCGATCAAACAGATCATTTCTGCACGACGGCAAGTTTTGGATCTTCCTTGAGCAGTTTTTTGATCATCTCTTCGAGATTTTGGCTTTCTTCCGCGCCCGAACCGATGCCAATGTAGCGGACAACGCCGTTGCGGTCTAAAAGTATTGTCGTCGGATAAGCACTGATGCCGTATTTCATTAAATCTTCTGTGGGTTCGGCAACGGCGATCGCATAAGGCATTTTGTATTTTTCTTTGAATTCGCCCAAAAATGAAAGTTCCTGTAAATTGGTCATCGGTTTCCCGCCCGCATTACCGTAGTATTTCGTCACGCCGACAATCATAAAATCATTTCCGGCATATTTTTTATACCAATCGCGAAGGCGCGGAAAAGTTGAAATACAAGGTCCGCACCACGTTGCCCAAAAATCCAGAAGCACAATTTTCCCGCGAAGATTCCCGAGATTGGTCGGTTCCTGACCGAGCCATTCGACGATCTTTAAATCCGGCGCAGGTTCGGCAGTCGCGTAAGATTCAACCTTTTGCATCAGTTTCTTTTCGGAAAAACCGCTTCCCCCGACAAAATCCATTACTTTGCGGTAGAGATTGGCTGACGGAATTGTGAACGACCGGGCGCGCGCTTCGGCTAGGATACTGAGCGACTGTTCGCTGTTTTTGTTTTTCTTATAGCTCAAAGCCAAAACTTCGACAAGGTTCATATAAAGCTGCTCTTTGTCGCGCTTATCTCTAGGCGTTTTAGCTTCGATGGTTTTCAAAAGGTCAAAAGCCTCTTGACCGTATTTGATGGCTTGCTCATACTGTCCGTCTTTGAAAAAACCGGTGGACAAAATGCTTTCGAGCATCGGTTGTTGGTTTTTTATCAGAGGTTCGCCTTTCAGCCACGACTGATAAAACTGTTCGGCTTCCGCCATTTGTTTTCTCCGCGTTGCCAGAATTGCCCCGTAACTGCGGGCGGACTGAATCATATCGTCTTTAGTGTCGGGCGGATATTGCGCGAGAAATTTCTTCATCGTTTCCAAGCTTTTGACACTGTCTTCAGCGGTCACATAGAGCAATCCCAAATAATAAAAATCGGTTTTATTCAGGTCGGAACGCGCCGCCGCTTCCGCCGCATATTTGCTTGCCAGAGATTTTTTCTCACGCGCCAAATCCTCTCTCGCATAAGCGTCAATTTTTTTGCCCTGACTGATTAGTTCTTTGGTTTTTACACCGACATAATTATCAACTTCCTGATAAAGTTCCAAAATGGATTTTGTTCCGGATTGGGCTTCGGCGAAAAAAACTGCGGCGAAAATAATAATCGTTGCCAATACAAAACCATCAACCCTATTTAATTTTGAAGTTTTCATAATTTCCACTCATTTTTCTAAAGAATTGCTTGAATAGACAAAGTTTTCCTATTTTATCGCTGAATTAAACAAAGTCAATATTTTTTTGAAAAATAGTTCTAATTCGATTATTAATTTATGCCTAAAATTTTTATCTTCAAAATTATGTGATAATCTGTGGCTGAAAATCTATGAATTTTAATTATTCAACGAAAACGAGCGAACTCCAAAGCCGTCTGCAATCGTTTATGGACGCGCATATTTATCCAAACGAACAAGCGTATCAGGACGAAATTAATTCGGGTGACCGTTGGAAACCTTTGCAATTGATTGAAGATTTGAAGGAAAAGGCGCGAAGTGAGGGTTTATGGAATTTGTTTTTGCCCGAAGTTTCACAGCTTGCCAATCTTGAATATGCGCCGCTGGCCGAGCTTATGGGCAAGGTTTTTTGGTCGTCGGAAGTTTTTAATTGTTCTGCGCCGGATACGGGCAATATGGAAGTTTTAGAACGTTACGGCACGGCGCAGCAAAAAGAAACTTGGCTGAAACCGCTGCTCAACGGCGAAATTCGTTCGTGTTTTTCGATGACCGAACCGGAAGTTGCCTCATCTGATGCGACGAATATTTGCGCTTCGATTGTGCGCACGGGCGACGATTACATTTTGAACGGTCGCAAATGGTGGTCAACGGGCGCGGGCGATGCACGCTGCAAACTTTCGATTTTTATGGGCAAAACCGACGGATCTGCGCCGAAGCATCTCCAGCAATCAATGATTCTCGTGCCGCTGGACGCAAAAGGCGTCAAGGTTGAAAGAAATCTGCTCGTTTTCGGTTTTGACGATGCGCCGAACGGACATTCGGAAATTTCTTTTACAAATGTCCGCGTTCCCGCGTCGAATCTTCTGCTTGGCGAAGGCCGCGGGTTTGAAATCGCGCAAGGCCGCTTAGGTCCCGGCCGTGTTCACCACTGTATGCGCCTGATCGGAATTGCTGAACGGGCGCTCGAATTGATGTGCGAAAGAGCAAAAAAACGCGTCGCTTTCGGTAAAACTCTAGCGGAACAAGGCGTTATTCGCCAATGGATTAGCGAGGCGCGTCTGGCGATTGAGCAAGCACGTCTGCTTGTTTTGAAAACGGCTTGGATGATGGATCAAGTGGGCAATAAAGCGGCGCGGCGCGAAATTGCGATGATCAAGGCAGTTGTTCCGCCGATGGCTTTGCGCATCATTGACCGCGCCATTCAAGCACACGGCGGCGCAGGCGTTTGTGAAGATTTTCCGCTCGCGAATTTTTGGATTGTTGCGCGAATGCTTCGCATTGCCGACGGTCCTGACGAGGTTCACCTTGAATCAATTGCCAAAATGGAATTAAAATAAAAAGTAAATGAATATTCGCTCTGTAAATTTAGAAGACGCGGCGCAAATTGCCGAAATCTATAATTATTACATCAAAAATACGCATCAGACTTTTGAAACCGAGCCGCTCGGCGCGAACGAGATGCAGGAGCGCATCCGTGAAATCAGCGAAGATTATCCGTATCTCGTGGCGGAAGAAAACGGCGAGATTTACGGTTATGCACACGCGTCGCGATTTAAAATGCGACAAGCCTACGAATTTTCGGCGGAAGTTTCGATTTACGTCAAAAATGAAGCGAAGCAAAAAGGCATCGGCACCCAGCTTTACGCCAAATTGTTTGAAGAACTCAGAGAAACCAATATTCACGCGATCATGGCGGGAATTTCGCTGCCGAATGACCCGAGCGTTAAATTTCATCAAAAATTAGGCTTTTCAAAAGTCGCGCATTTCCGTGAGGTCGGCTACAAACTCGGGCGCTGGGTTGATGTCGGCTACTGGGAATTGATAAATACCTTTTAATAACTAACTTT
>JBDTZT010000010.1:0-16284 GCA_040005005.1 Actinomycetota bacterium | reverse complement strand
GGAGTTTGTTTATCGCTCGGAAATTCCATCCGATAAACCGTTTCAATCAATTGATTATAGCAATCACGCGCCTTTCCATTGTTGTTAGAAGTCAGATTGATACCCGACATTAGAAAAACTTCGACCGATTTATCAAAATCATCCCGCGCTTGCGGGCGGCGATTGTCTTGCAGATTTAATAAACCTTGTTTGAAATATCTGCCTGAGTCGGTTGTAACTTGCAGAATTCGCGCTTCGGCTTGTTCAGCCTGCACGGGTTTAGTGTTATTTCTTCCGTCCGAAGTGGTTGAAGTAACCTGCGCCGAAACGAGAGAATTAAATATGAAAGTTAAAATTGCGGTATAACTGAAAACCTTAAAAAGGTATGTTTTCATCAGTTCGTCTATACTCCTTACGATAAATTTTTCAGGGTTAGGGCGAATCGGTAAAACGACCTAAAACACATACGCGTCGAAATTGCTAACGCCATAAAATACGAAAAGTTTCTTTTTGTTGCCTATTATTATAAACGGACAGCCTAAAACTCTTCAAAAGTAACACACTAAAAAAGCCCTTGTCAACGCACGAAAAGCCGATAAATATTGACTTCTACGTAAAACACTTATCAAAACGCCGAATTCCATTGACGAATCTTATTGCTTCGCCTTGGCCGTCTGGGCCTTGGCTTTGACATTCGGCACGACCTTCTCGCGCAAAGCCTCACGAAATACTTCGCGCACATTCTCTACATATATAAATGTCAAATCATTCAAAACTTCCTGCGGTAAATCTTCCAGATCGCGTTTATTCGGTGCCGGAATGATAACCGTCTTAATATGTGCCCGTCGTGCCGCGAGAATCTTCTCTTTGACTCCGCCAATCGGCAGGACGTTGCCCCGCAATGTTATCTCGCCCGTCATCGCCACATCTTTACGAACAAGACGCTGCGATAAAACCGAAACTATCGCGGTTGCCAGCGTAATGCCCGCGCTTGGTCCGTCTTTCGGAATCGCCCCTTCGGG
The DNA here is from genome assembly GCA_040005005.1 of Actinomycetota bacterium. Classification (GTDB taxonomy): domain Bacteria; phylum Acidobacteriota; class Blastocatellia; order Pyrinomonadales; family Pyrinomonadaceae; genus JAFDVJ01. Next base: position 15,283 of record JBDTZT010000010.1, on the reverse strand, counting down.
AATATGAATATGAATGTCAAAATTCTCGAAATCTTCTTCGTTTATACCGAGTTCAATGGCACGCGATTTTGCGTAAGAAAACGCGGCTTGTGCTGATTCCTGCATCACTTCGCCGAGTTGACCGGTCAATTGCAATTTGCCTTTGCCGCGAGTTTTCAATGCTTCAATAAACAAAATATCGCCGCCAACGGCGGTCCAAGCGAGACCGGTCACCGTGCCGATCTGGTCTGTTTTCAACGCTTCTTCGGGGAAAATCTTTGGCGCCCGAAGAAAATCTTTGACGATATTGGCTGTCACTTTGACAGCTTCAAACTTGTCTTCCGTTTCGGCTTTGCGACGCGCAACTTTGCGGCAAACCTTTCCGATTTCCCTTTCAAGTTGGCGAAGTCCGGCTTCCTGCGTATATTCGCCGATGATTTTTGCGAGTGCCTTGCGCTCGAATTTTACATCTTCTTTTTCAAGTCCGTTTTCCTCAACCTGTTTCGGGACGAGATGCCGCCGCGCGATTTCGAGTTTTTCTTCTTCGGTGTAGCCCGACAGAAAAATTATCTCCATTCGATCGCGCAAAGCCGGTTGAATCGTATCCAAAACATTCGCCGTCGTCATAAACATCACGTTCGACAAATCGAATGTCACATTCAAATAATTATCGCGGAATGAATTATTTTGTTCGGGGTCGAGAACTTCGAGCAGCGCCGAACTCGGATCGCCGCGAAAATCTGCACCGACTTTATCAATCTCGTCGAGCATTATCAACGGATTATTCGTTTCCGCCTGCTGAATTCCCTGAATGATTCGGCCCGGCATCGCGCCGACATAAGTTCTTCGATGACCGCGAATTTCCGCCTCGTCGTGCAAGCCGCCTAAAGACAGCCGCACAAATTTACGATTTAAAGCCCGCGCAATCGAACGCCCCAAAGATGTTTTTCCAACGCCCGGCGGGCCGACTAAACATAAAATTGAACCTTTCGGTTTTTCGCGCAACTTGCGAACCGCCAACGCTTCAACCATTCGTTCCTTAACTCTTTCCAACCCATAATGGTCTTCGTCCAAGATTTTCTCGGCTTTTTTGAGATTCAAATTATCTTTCGACGCTTTTGACCAGGGAAGTTCAGTCATAATGTCGAGCCAATTTCTAAGCGTCGCCGTTTCCGCCGTGTCGGGATGCATTCTTTCGAGTTTTTTGAGTTGGCGCAAAGATTCTTCTTCGGCATGCGGCGGCATTTTCGACTTTAAAATTTTATCGCGGTATTGTTCGATTTCCTCGAAAAGTTCGTTGCCTTCGCCAAGTTCCGATTGAATTGCTTTTAATTGTTGTCGCAGAAAATACTCGCGTTGCGAACGGTCAATATCGGCGCGGGCTTGGGTGTTTATTTCCTGCTGAACGGTCAAAACGTCAATTTCCTTACTGAGCAAATCATTAACGCGACGCAGACGCAAAACCGGATCGAAAATATCGAGAACGCTCTGCGCGTCTTCGACTTTTAATTCGAGATTCGACGCGGATAAATCAGCCAATCTACCGGCATCGTCGAGATTTGCGATAATCGCCAAAACTTCGGGCGAAATGTTTTTTCCTAAATTCGCGGCGCGTTCCATCGAAGCGCGAACATTTCGCACAAGGGCTTCGACTTCCAAAGAATTGGCGGGCGGAAGCGGTTCGGGAATCGGGATTAATTCGGCTTTAACATAATCACCGCCGGCCGTAATGGCTTCGACGCGGGCGCGTGAAAGTCCCTGAATTAGAATGCGAATTCGTCCGTCGGGAAGTTTGAGCATTCGCATAATGACGGCGACCGTGCCGACTTTATATAAATCTTCCTGCGTCGGCTCTTCCTTGTCCACGTCCTTTTGCGAGACGAGCATAATCATCCGATTTTGACTCAGAGCCTCGTCAACCGCTTTAATCGAGCGGTCGCGTGAAACAAAAAGCGGCACAATCATAAACGGATAAATGACAATATCGCGTAAAGGTAAAACGGGCAGTATCGGCGGAATCTGCATCTGCGGGTCGCTGATGTCATTTTCAACCAATTTCTCAGAGAAATCTTCAATTTCATCCATAATTAATATGTTAGAAAAGTGAAAGGCAAAAGTAAAAAGTAAAAAGGCAAAAGGCAAAAATGTCTTGATTGAAATAAATCAAGGGAGCGACCGCTATTTATTTTGTCTTTTTACTTTTTACTTTTTTTTCGACTGCTTTGTCGCGTGAGCGCACGAGATATTTGAGTTCGGTCATAAATTCTGAAACGTCCTCAAATTCAAGATAGACGGAAGCAAAACGAACATACGCGACTTTATCGAGAGCTTTCAGACGGCGCATAATGATTTTGCCGATTTCGCTCGTTGAGAGTTCGCGGTCAGATGAATCCTGCACGGCTTTTTCGACCTCATTGACGATAGCTTCGAGTTGCGCGGCAGAAATCGGACGTTTTTCGCAAGCACGAAGAAGTCCTGACATTATTTTATTACGCTCAAAAGTTTCGCGCTTGCCGTCTTTTTTGACGACCATATAAGGAATTTCGTCAATCCGTTCGTAAGACGTGAAACGGCGACCGCACAAAAGACATTCGCGCCGTCGGCGAATTGACTCACCGTCCTTCGATTCCCGCGAATCCACAACTTTATCTTCAAGATGTCCGCAAAATGGGCAACGCATAATTTTTAGTCCTGAGTCGAGAGTCGAGCGTCGAGAGTCGAAGAATTCTCTTTCGACTGCTGACTTAAAACCCCCGACTCGCCTTCTTCAATTTCTTCAACGGCGTGATCGCTCGACAGCAAACTTCTGAACTGTTTAATCGAAATATCACCGTGAAAAAGGTAGTAAAAGCCAAAAATAAGCGCGGGGGCAAAATAAACCAGATGCATTACAATTGATACCGCCAGAGCGTCTGTTGGCATCACATTCAAAAATATCAATCCCTGCATCGTTGCATAATGAAATCCGCCCGCGCCGCCGCCCGGGGTCGGCACGAGTGACCCGATTGCCGCAAAACCCATGATAAACATCGCCCCGCCAAGCGTAATTGTAACAGGCAAATTAAAGGCTAGAATAACCAACCATGTCGGAACGGCGATTGACAGCCAAAGCATAATCGTCCAGAAGACAACCGAAAAAATCTCGCGCCAGTTCTTTAAAATTTGGAGCGACGTGGCAAGTTGTTTCAAAAGACTTATAAAAATTCTCCTGATGCGGCGCGGCACAAATTTTTTATCAGTTATTTTTTCCGCCCAGTTAATGAATTGCGTTGAATATTTTTGATAAATAAACAAACTTAAAAATCCGAGAGCGGTTCCGACGAGGAGTAAATTCCCGATGAATTTAACATAATTAAAGTCATTTTCGTGGCCGGCAGGTGCATTAAACCAAATTAAATTTATCGCAAAAAAACAAATAATCGCGGCTAAATCAAAGATTCGCTCGACCGCTAAAGTGACCAGCGCAGACGATGGGCGAACACGTTTATCACGCATTGGAAGCCACATCGGACGGACAATTTCACCAGCTCTACCAACAAAAAAAACTGCTGTAAAACCGACTGTGGTCGTTGCAAAAAGTTCCTTGAGAGAAGACTTTGTTATCGGCTCCAGCAAAACCTTCCAACGCAACGCACGCAGAAAATAGCCGAGGCAAATAATCAATGTTGCCAAAATCAAATAATAGCGGTTTGCTTGTTTTATTCTGTCGCCAACCTTATCCCATTCGAGATTCCGCCCGATGAACCAAAAGATAAAAATAGCGAATAAAAACAACAGTATGAACTTTATGTACTTCTGCAAATTAATTCCTGACCTTGAAGATAATATTTTCTCGTTCCAAAATGTTAGTATGAAATTTGCATACATTACAGTTTGGTTAAATATGCAATAAAGACAAAAGATTACAGCATTTTCAAGTAAAAAGTAAAAAGTAAAAAGGTAAAAGCAAAAGTATTGAACTTTTCTTTTTTAGCTTTCGTAAGAAAATTTTGACAAGGCGCGATTTTTGGCTTTGTTGCTTTTACCGGAAGCACTGCTTTTTGGAGAAACACGCGTTGGAAGCATTAAAAGTAACAACGGAAAATAATGGTGCGGAACTTGTGCGGCGTTGCCGTGCCGGCGACGGTGCGGCTTGGGAAGAAATCGTGACCCTTTACTCGCGCCGGATTTTTAATCTTGCGTATCGTTTTACTTCGAGCGTCGAAGGGGCAGAAGATTTGACACAGGAGGTTTTTGTCCGTATTTATCGAACCCTTGAGCAATATGATGCAAAACAGGGCGATTTGTCGAATTGGCTAATGCGCCTAGCAAGAAATTTGATAATTGACGATTATCGTCACCGCCAACGTAATCCGCAAGATTCAATGGCGGACGATGTGGAAGATCATACATTTCATTTGCGTTCGGTTGGCGGTTCGGCGCAAAAGGAAATCGAGCGCAAGGAACTAGCTACACAAGTTCAGGAAGGAATTGATAAACTGCCGATGGATTTGCGAACCTGCGTAATTCTGCGCGACATTGAAGAGATGAGCTATCAGGAAATTGTTGATGTTTTGAAAATACCCGAAGGCACGGTGAAATCGCGTATCAATCGCGGACGAATTGAACTGGCAAAGATTCTACGGAGAATGAGAGTCGTAACTATTTGATAAGGCAAACATTATGGAAAATACCGTCGTATGAACAAGATATAGGAATTTGATTCAAGGGGTTTTTAGTTTTTATGAATTACAAGGATGAAAGAATTATAGAATGCGCAGAGTTTGAGGAACTTCTGACCGATTATTTGGACAGAACGCTCGAACGGCCGACGCACAAAGCAGTTGCGGCGCACGCCTTGCGCTGTCCTTTGTGTCACGCGCTTTTGAATGAAGTTAAGGATGCGCTCGACGCTTGCCACGAAATTGCCGCACCGAAACTCTCAATGACGCATCTTGAAGCGCGAATTCTTTCAATGACAATGCCGGAAACAGCGATGTCCTGCCAACAATTTGAAGAATATTTAACTGATTATTTAGACGGATTTTTACCCGCGACGATTTTCCATCGGTGGGAACGCCACGCGGTTTTATGCGAAAAATGCACAGATTTGCCAGGTGCGGTCGTCCGCTCAATCGCTGCTTGTTACACATACAAGATGGACGAATTGCCGTTTCCGGCTGGTTTACACGACAAAATTTTGCAATCAACAATCGGCACGAGTGAAGCTAAAACTATCAAAGCATCTTGGACGGCACAGGCAATGGAATGGATTCGCGGAATTCGCTTCCCGATTCCTGTTCCGCAATTTGCATCTGTTTTAATGATGCTGATTTTTGCCGCGTTTATTTTCAGTCAGACCGTTTCTGCTGACGGCTCAAGTGTTTACCAATTAGCCGAGCAGACTTATAAACAAAGTGTAGATGTCGTTTTGGGCGCTGAAAACAACGGTTCATTAAATAATGGTTCATCAAACCCGAATCAACGACCTGTTCAGGGACAATACGTAACTAACGAGGATGGCAAATAATGAATTGTGCTTATCATAGTCACAATGGAGCAACGGTAAGTTGTAACGGATGCGGAAAGCCGCTATGTGCAGCTTGCGACCATCGCATTAAAGGTTTTCCGTATTGTCAGGATTGCATCGTCCTTGGTGTTGATTTGCTCAGAAATCATTATCAATCTTCAAACACTTCGTATGTCAAAGCACAAACTTCGCCCTTCGTCGCCTTGATTTTATCGTTCATCTGTCCCGGACTTGGCGCGGCTTATAACGGTCAAACCTATAAAGCCTTGATTTATTTTGCAGTTTCGGTCGGACTTTTTCAGATGGCAATTCTTTCGGGAATATCGCTTTTTGTTTTTGGCGTTTTGGGGATGTGGCTTTATTCGGCGGTTGACGCATGGAAAACTGCCCGACTTATTCGTTCGGGCGTGAAGCCTGACCTTGCTGAAGATCTTCTCGTGCAAAGATTTTCCGGCAATCCGAAACTTTGGGGAATTCTTTTGACGATTCTCGGCGGAACATTTCTCCTGCAAATGTTTTTTGATCTCCGCCATCTGATGCGCGGTCTTTTGCCCGTTTTGTTAATCGGCTTGGGCTTTTATATTCTGCGAAATTATATTTTCAAACCCAAAGAATCTGCACCGAATTATACTGATTTTTCAATCCTCAATGATTCGCCGAGTTTTATCAGTGCAGTCAATGACCCAAATTATCGGAGCGAGGATTTCAATTCGCAAAATGAGTTTCCTACTCAAGTGAGAGCAAAGAGTTGGAAAAATCGGTAGGAAAGCGTTAATATGGAAGCAGGGCGGTTTTTAATAGTTTCTAAAATAAGCACCGTCCTGTGGTAATTCAAAAGTTTTGAAAGGAAATTAATTTTATGCCATTTGCATTAAAAGCCGCTACAGGAATCATTGGAAGCATTTTAGCTATCGTTGCTTTGGTTATTGCCGTGTTAAAAGGTATTCTTGCTCTGATCGGTTTTGTTACGACAGCAATTCAAATCATTATAGTTTTATTATTTGTCGCCGTATTTATCGGTATTGGTTTAATGATTTTCCGAACTTGGCAATCCAGCCGTAAATCAAAAGATTAATCTAAACCTGTAAAAATAGCAGACTTAACTGCGCGTTACCGCTGAAAACACGAAAACGGTTTGATTTATGCAATAGTCTGTGATAGCTTTAACTTCCGTTTGTATAACAGAAATAACGATTTACAAATTTAACCACTAAATAAAGAGTTTTTTTGAAAAATTCTGAATCAGGATTCGCGTTAGTCGCTCGCGGCTATTCTTGCGTGATTCCGTGTGCCGAAACGCTGGATTTTTGGCGCGTAATCATTAAAAGGAGCTTTTAAAGCGTAATGCAAAAAAATAACAAAAATTACACGTTTTTATTATCGCATACAACAAAATCAAAAATTTATATAAGAAGAGTGGAAGTTTCCAAAAAAATTGTTCATTCAAGTATTGCAATTTTTATACTATCTTTCGGCATTATTTCATTGGGCATTGCCGGCTTGCTTAAAACAGATGTTTTAGCTAAAACCGAAACTTCTGCTATCACTGAAACAGTCGCTGTCATCTCACTTAATAATCAAACAATTACAGAACCGAAATCAATGGATTACAGCCGTCCCGCGCAATCGGAAAATTTTTCGATGAACCGCGGCGGACCCGTTTTAGATGTTCAATCAACGGCTGACGAAGCCGCCGAAAGCGAAAACGGCGACGTTGAAAATCAGATTCGTTCGATTCAATCAACATCAAATCCCGAATTTCTGCCGACAATGTGGGCGCATCTCGGAAAAATCAATAATGAATTCGGTTTTCGCCGTAATCCGTTCGGTGGACGCAGTTACGAATTTCATCCCGGAATGGATATTGACGGGGAACGCGGCGACACCGTGATCGCTCCGGCAAACGGCATGGTCGTTAAAGCCGGCTGGACCGGCGGTTACGGCAATATGATCGAGATTGATCACGGAAACGGTTTAGCAACCCGCTATGGTCATCTTTCCAAAGTCGAGGTGCAGGTCGGCGACACAATTCAGCGCGGACAAATCATCGGTCTAATCGGTTCGACTGGACGTTCGACCGGACCGCATCTACATTATGAACTTCGTTTGAACGACAAATCGATCAACCCGCGCTTTCTGCTTCCACAAGAACCGACGGAAATTAAACAATCCAACTAAAAAAATAAGGTTAAATTATCATAATATAAGGTGAGCCAATGCAACGGCTCGCCTTTTTTTGTGAATTTTTCTTAACTTTGAGTTAAAATCTTTTCATACTTTAATTTGTATGATTTACAAATCTATTAACAAAGGAATTTCAAATATGCGCTTAAAAACCAATTTTTTAACTTTTATGTTGACGTTTGCCGTTTTGCTTTCATCAGTTTCATTCGTTTTTGCTTTTCCCGACGAGGGAATGTATACGCCTGACCAAATTGCCAAATTGCCTTTGAAACAAAAAGGCTTAAAAATTAATCCGATAGATATATACAACCCGAAAGGCGTTGATATTTCCGATGCCGTAATTAGTTTAAGTATCGGCTGCACGGCAGAATTCGTTTCGCCGCAAGGTCTAATTTTGACAAATCATCACTGTGGTTTTGACGCTTTGGTGGCGGCTTCTTCCGCCGGAAAAGATTACGGCAAAGACGGCTATAAAGCCGATTCAATAAAAAGCGAACTTCCCGCTAAAGATTACAGCCTGACCATCACGAACCGCATCGAAGACGTCACTGCCAAAATAACCAAGGGCACGGAAAATCTTTCGGGTGACGCATTTTCCCAAGCAATCAAATCCAATATTGAAAAATTACAGGCTGAAGAACAAGCCAAAGTACCCGAAGGAACAACGATTCGGATTCAAGGTTTAAACAGCGGATATTTTTACTATCTTTACGAAACCTCTCAGATTAAAGATATTCGTCTGGTTTATGCGCCGCCGCAAATGATCGGTTTTTACGGCGGTGACCCGGATAATTTTGAATGGTCGCGGCACACGGGCGATTTTACGTTTCTTCGCGCATATGTGGCGCCCGACGGCAAAGTTGCCGGATATTCGCCGAATAATGTGCCATACAAACCGAAAAAGTTTTTAACGATGTCGCTTGGCGGCGTCAAAGAAGATGATTTTGTATTCGTGATGGGTTTTCCGGGCGGCACGACCCGCTACCGAGAAAGCCAGGCGATCGAATATGCCCAAACGACAAACTTTCCATTTCTCGCTGAATTTTTAGCATCATGGGGCAATGCGCTTCGAATGGTCGGCGCGGAAAATGAGGAAAAACGCGTTAGTTTGCAAGGCGAAATCGCCAATCTCGATAACAGCCGAAAGGTTTACGAAGGCGGCGTTGTTTCTTTGAAACGCTCAGACTTTGTTGATAAAAGACGCGCCGAAGAAACAAATTTTTCGGCTTGGGTTAATCAGAATGATCAACGCAAAGCAAAATACGGCGACGTGCTGGCGAATCTTGACCGTTTATCGAAAGATTATTATTCGGTCGGCGCCCGCGATCGTCTGCTGCGGACATTTCCGATTCCGACTTTCGCACCGGTTTACAAGCAAATTCTTGATGCCGTCACGGCAGTTCGCGCTGGCAAAAAACTGGACGACAAAAAACGTGCTGAGATCGAAGCTTCCTACAAAGACCGAGAACCGCTTCTGGAACGCGAGATGCTCAAATATTTCTTAAAAGCCGCATCCGAATTGCCCGCCGATCAAAAATTCCAGGCGGCGGAAAATATCTTCGGACGTTTTCAAGGCAAAGCGCGGCGAAACGAGGAAGAAAAGTTTGCCAGATCAATCGCCGAAGACAAGGATTTCAACTCGGCCGAAGACATTTTCAAACTTTACGACAAATCGTTCAATGATTTGAAAGATAAATATCCGAACATCGTCACTCTCGCGGCGGCGCACGCCGACGAACGCACTGCCTACGGCACAAGAGCGACGAAATTTGGTGCCGAAATTGATCGCAATCGTCTGCTTTATCAGCAAGGAATGGCGGAAATGAAACGCATTACACCATACCCGGATGCCAATTTCACAATGCGTTTCACATACGGTAATGTAAAAGGCTTCAAACCGCGCGAAGCCGTCATTTATACACCGTTTACGACGCTCAAAGGCGTGATTGAAAAAGACACGGGCGTTTTTCCGTTCGATGTGCCGCAAAAATTGAAAGATTTGCAAAAGGCAAAAGATTTCGGCAGATTCGGCGTTGGCGATAGTGTTCCGGTCAATTTTCTGGCGACGACCGACATCATCGGCGGAAATTCGGGCAGTCCGATTATGAACGCTTACGGCGAACAGGTCGGCATCATTTTTGACGGAAACTACGAAGGTTTAGGCGACGATCTGTTCTATGACCCGAACTACAACCGTTCGATTGCCGTGGACATTCGCTACGTTCTTTTTGTCACCGAAAAATTCGCGGGTGCAGGCTGGATTCTCAAAGAAATGAATCTCAAAGGCGGAGCGTCAAAAGCGAAAACGGCAAACGCTGACTAGAAAAACATAGACAACAGATTACACAGATCAAAATATATAAAATCCGTGTAATCCGTGTAATCTGCTGTCAGTTATTTTAATAAGCGAGTTTGACGAAATTCATTCCCTTCAAGATAACTTTCTGGCGGCGTATGACGCGTTTTGGATTTTTGGCCGGGTTAAAAACATTGAGCGGCGAAGGAATCATTGCCGAAAGATAGGCGGCTTCCGGCGGCGTGAGTTGCGAAGCGGACTTTTTAAAATAAGTTCTTGACGCGGCTTCGGCCCCGTAAATTCCGTCGCCCCATTCGATAATATTCAAGTAAATTTCAAGGATGCGTTTTTTGTTCAATTCCCGTTCGAGAAAATAGGTGATTGCGGCTTCGCGTCCTTTACGGAAAAACGAGCGTTCTTCCGATAAATAAAGGTTTTTAGCAAGTTGTTGGGTAATCGTTGACGCGCCGCGTTTGAAGCTCGGCATCGGCGGAATCCAGTCGTTCGGATCGTAGTCGCCATCTTCTTTGGCTTCCTTTTCGCCTTCTTTCTGCGCTTCGTCCCAGGCGTTTTGGATCGCGTCCCAATCAAAACCGTGGTGCTCGAAAAAATGTGTGTCCTCGCCCGCCAAAACCGCTTTTTGCAGATTCGGCGAGATTTGCTCAATCGGCATCCAAATCATATATTTATGCGGTTCCTTCCCGTCCTTTTGCTCTTCGGTAAGCCGATATTCGATCATCGAACTCGTCGCCGGATTTTCCGTGCGAAGTTTCGAGATGTTCGGGAAGGTAAAAAATTCATACGCCAGCCAAACCACGACCGCGCCGACCAAAACCAGAAATAAAACTTTTGTCCAATACCACATAACAATTTTAGATAGCGGATTTTAGATTTTGGATTCCCCTGAATCTAAACGCCCATCCCAATAATTATGTTCCAATCCCGTCAACAATCCAAAATCCAAAATCTGCAATCCGCAATCATTCGGCTTTGCCAATCATATTGCCGACGATCTTTCCGCTCGAAATTACGCCCGGCATACCCGCGCCGGGATGTGTTCCTGCGCCGACGAAATAGAGATTCGGAATGTCTTCGCTCAAGTTATGCGGACGCAAATAAGCCGACTGCATCAAGGTCGGCGCAACCGAAAACGCGCTGCCGAGATAACTGTTTAAGGTTCCCTCAAAATGCCGCGGGTCAATCTGCGTTTCCGAAATAATAGATTCACGCAGACCGGGCATAAAATGCGTTTCGAGATATTCGTAAATCTTTTGTTTATAAGGCTCGGCTGCCGTTTTCCAATCAATGTTTCCGCCCAAATGCGGCACGGGCGAAAGAACATACCAGGAGTCGCAGCCTTCGGGCGCAAGCGATCCGTCGGTGGCCGTCGGACGATGCAAATAGAGCGAAAAATCGTCGGCGAGAATCTTTTTATCAAAAATATCTTCAAGCAGACCTTTGTAGCGTTTGCCCATAATAATCTCGTGATGCGCCATATTCTCGTATTTGCGGTTGGTGCCGAAATAAACGACGAACAGCGACATCGAATAATTCATTGATTTTATCTTTTTGTCCGTGTTCTTTTTGCGAAATTCAGGCGGCACTAAGTTCAAATAGGTAAACGCGACATCGGCGTTTGAAACAACCGCGTCCGATTCAATAAATTCACCCGTTTTCATCTTTACGCCATTTGCCCGGCCGCCCCGAATCGAGATTTTGTCAACTTCCGCTTCCAGAAAAACCTCGCCGCCGATGTCCAAAAACAAATCGCCCAACGCTTTGATGAGCGCGCCCGTTCCGCCCATCGCAAACCAGACGCCGAATTTTTGCTCGAGTTCATGAATCATCGCGTAGATCGAGGTCGAAGTAAAAGGATTTCCGCCAATCAAAAGCGGGTGAAAACTAAATGCTTCGCGCAATTTTTCGTCTTTGAAATATTTTGCGGCGAATTTATAGACCGACCTGTCGGAACGCAGTTTGATCATCTCGGGAATGACTCTGACCATATCCCAAACGGTCGTGAACGGTTTGTCAATCAGTTCAAAACCGACGCGGTAAATCTCGTTCAAGGATTTGGCAAACCTTTTGTAGTTTTCGACCTCACCGAAATTGATTTTGGCAACTTCGTTCAAAAGATGGGTTTTGTCGTCGTTGTAATTAAAAATCGTGCCGTCTTCCCAACGGATATTGTAGAAAGGATCGAGTTTGACGAGCCGCACATAATCATTGGTCGCCCGCCCCGCGAGCGTAAAAAGCTCGTCAATCAGCCACGGCGCGGTAATAATCGTCGGTCCGCCGTCGAATGTAAAGCCGTCTTGCTCATAAACATACGCGCGTCCGCCGAGTTTGTCGCGTTTTTCGACGATGGTCACGTCGTGTCCCTGCGCCTGCAGACGAATCGCCGCCGATAATCCGCCGAATCCGCTTCCGATTACTACAATTTTCATTTATTTGATTTTACTTTTTTCTTTAATCGAAGAAATACCCGAAATGACAGATTAAATATTGCGAGGTTAAAACACAAGTAAAAAAATGCTTTACTTTTTTAAAGTAATCCGTATCTTAGTGTCAGGAAAATTTCACAATATATCATTTTGCTGAGGTTTTCCGTAAAAAGATAAATAATCTTCCGCAGACGGGAAGACATCATTTACAAAATCCGTTTCGGAATCGGCAAATTTGCTCCGGCGTAGCGTATGACGAGGGCTAAGTATCGTAATACTTGACTTGCGTAGCGCGTTACGCGGGTTAAGTATTGCGCTGCGCGAGTCGCTTAGCGCATCACTGAACTTTGGTAACGAGATACGCAAGTTATGTATCACGATACTAAAGACGAGTATTGCCTTACTGAAAACGAGTAGCGCGTTACGCAAGTCAAGTATTGCGCTACGTGACTGCTAATCACTTCTGGAGAATCCGTTAAAAAATAGAATTTTCTCAAAATTGGAGCGCGGACGGTTCGTCCGCCACGCCGCGTTTTGCTAATACTTTTTTTTCATTTTCGAAAAACACTTCTTTGACCGCCCTAATCGTGTTGGCGTGAATTTCAACTGTGTCATTTATATCCAGGGCATAACCGCCCGACATTGTTGTTACAATCGGCGTGTGATGTTCTTTGGCAAAGCGCAAAACCGCTTTATCTCTTTGACGCAAACCTTCGATTGAGAGACTGAGTCGTCCGAGTTTGTCTTTTTCAAATGGGTCGGCGCCGCCGAGGTAAAAAATAACGTCCGCGTGATGCAGAAAAATGCGCGGCAAGGCTTCGTTTAATGTTTCGAGAAATTCCGCATCCCGCGTGCCGTCGGCGAGTTCAATGTCGAGGCTTGATGTTTCTTTGAAAAGCGGGTAATTTTTCGCGCCGTGCATCGAAAATGTGAAAACTTCGGGCGAGTTTTGGAAAATAAAAGCCGTGCCGTTGCCTTGATGAACATCGCAGTCAACGATCAAAAATCTTTCCGCGAGTTTTTCTCTCTGCAAAACTCTGATCGCGACCGCAACATCATTCAAAACGCAGAAACCTTCGCCGCGGTCCGGGTAAGCGTGATGCGTTCCGCCCGCCAGATTCGAGGCGATGCCGCTTTCAAGCGCATGCCGCGCCGCGTTGATGGTGCCGGAAATTGCGTGAAGCGAACGCCTGACCAAAGATTGTGACCAGGGAAGCCCGAGTTTGCGAACTTCTTTCGCCGTCAATTCGCCGTTGATCAAACGATTTATGTAATCTTCCGTGTGAACGAGCAGTAAATCTTCAACCAATGCGGGTTGCGGTTCTAAGATTTCTGCGTCGCGCAAAGTTCCCTCTTTGAGCAGCAAATCTCTGACCAATTCAAATTTGCGAATCGGAAAAACGTGTCCTTCACCGATCTCGGCGTAATAATATGGCGAATAGTAAAGACGATAACTGCTCATTTATCTTATGCTAAATGATTTATTGCTAAAGGATAAATGATAAACCAAATAATTTTTAATTTTTAATTGATTTAAAAAGGAAGTGCGGCTTCAAGTTTCGGGTTCCTCGAAGCCGCGATTTTAGGCGGATGGCTTAGCTGTAGGCAATGCGGAGCGGACAGGCAAAAGGCAGATTATCAACTGGCAGGACTATCTTCGTGTTAATGAATCAAACTTCTCCGCAATTTAGTTTAATTCACCGGCACAAGAATCTTTTCATTCGGACGACTCATCCCGATTTTCCGCGCCTCGCGCTCAATCGCTCGTGAATCGCTCTTCAGGTTATGAACCTCATCCTGCAAAGCGAGATTCTCACCTGATAATTTTTCAAGCTCAGCGTTTAACTGAGTATTCTGCACGGCTTCCGCGTTCATTTCCGAAAAGGCGCGAAAATTAATCGCCAGACAGAGCGTAAATGTTATCGAAACAACCACTCCAAACAAAAACCATTGCGGGGTTGAGCTGTCAGTGCGTCGCGCCGTTTTCAGACGATTTCCCGCGGGCATAGAGATTGATTGTGAATTAGTCCAGTAAGTAGCGACGACCTTGCTCAAGGAGCACCTCCAGTTCTTGTTTGTCTTCAGATTCGGCGTAAATTCTAACCAAAGGCTCCGTGCCTGATGGTCGCATCAACATCCAGCTTCCATTCGTGAAAATAAACTTCACGCCATCCATTCGATTTATATTTTCAATCTTGCGTCCGCCGATTTCCGACGGTTCTTGTAAAAGTTTCTCTTTTAACTTATCGGCAACCTCGGGACTTAGTTTAACTCCGATTTTGCCCGATTCGAGACGTCCGACGCGGCTGTAAAGTTCGTTTAGTTGCGCGGTCAAACTCTTTCCTCTCACGGTGACTGCTTCGACTGCTAAAAGACATGCTAAAATTCCGTCTTTTTCGGGATAGTGTCCGCGTATCGAAAGCCCGGCGGATTCTTCAACGCCTAAAATAATCTCGTCTTTATTTATCAATTCGCCGATAAACTTAAATCCGACCGGCGTTTCATATAACTTTAAGCCTCTCTGTTTGGCAACTCTGTCAACGAGATGCGATGTCGCCACGCTTCTCGCTACGCCGAGCGTCCAACCGCGTGATTCAGCTAAATAATCTGTCAAAATGGCGATTAAATGATTCGGTTGAATAAAATCGCCGTTTGAATCAATGACTCCAAACCGGTCGCCGTCGCCGTCAGTGGCTAAACCAAGTGTCAAACCTTTCGTTTTAACTGCTTCAACGAGTTCGCCGACTTGTTTTTCACTCGGTTCGGGAGACTTCCCGCCAAACGTTACGTCGCGCCAATCGTGTATCGTTTCGACATCTAAACCGTAATCGCGCAGAATTTTATCCAAATATCCGCGTCCTGTTCCCCAAA
>JBDTZT010000384.1:0-4811 GCA_040005005.1 Actinomycetota bacterium | reverse complement strand
AATGCTAAACATCATTCGCACAAAACTCTTAGATTACTATCTTTGAAGGCAATTTCGCGGAGTTTCCCGTAATAAATTCGTTAGTTTTTAATTTGCCGCACAAAATAATAATGCGCCCAGGTTTTTATTTGATTTTTGAAAAAATATTAAAGTCTGAATCCGCCGCGGGTAAGCATTGTTTCAAAGTTTGTTTTGTCAACCGCTTTGATGTATGCGTCACGCGGTTCGACGAGACCTTTCTGAACAAACTCGAAAAGCGCATCGTTGAGCATCACCATTCCGAGATTTTTGCCCGTTTGCATCGAAGAAGCAATCTGGAAAGTTTTGCCTTCGCGAATCAGGTTTGAAATCGCGGGCGTCACAATCAAAATTTCGAGCGCGGCCACGCGACCACCGCCTTTTTTTGGCAGTAATGTCTGCGCGATAACGCCTTTCAGCGATTCTGAGAGCATCACGCGGATTTGTTGCTGCCGGTCGGCGGGAAACTGGTCAATAATTCGGTCAACGGTCGAAGCCGCCGTCGTGGTGTGGAGAGTTCCGAAAACAAGGTGTCCCGTTTCGGCAGTTTCAATCGCAATCGAAATCGTTTCAAGGTCGCGCATTTCGCCGACGAGCAGAATGTCGGGGTCTTCGCGCAATGCCGCCCGAAGCGCGTCTTTAAAACTGTCGGTGTGGTTGCCGACTTCGCGCTGATTGACGAGACATCTTTGGTTTTCGTGGGTAAATTCAATCGGGTCTTCAATCGTGATGATGTGATCTTCGCGGTCTTTGTTGATATGGTCAACCATCGCGCAAAGCGTGGTTGATTTTCCGCTTCCGGTTGGACCTGTCACGACGACCAATCCTTTCGACAACGCACAAAGATTCATAATTGCCTGCGAAAGTCCGAGTTGCTCGGCGGTTAAAATCTTCGTCGGTATAATACGGAAAACTCCGCCCATTCCTTTTCGATCCGCAAAGATATTGGCGCGAAAACGGGCGAGTCCGGGAATTTCATATGCAAAGTCCGAATCGTTGCGACGCGCAAATTCTTCCTGATTTTTCGGCGGCATTATCGAATGAAGCAATTCTTTCATCGAAGCCGGCGTCAGCACAGTTTCATTACATTGAAGCTTCATCATTTTGCCGTCTTTGCGAATCATCGGCGGCAGCGAAACGCTCAAATGCAAATCCGACGCGCCCATTTCCGCCATTTTATAAAACAGATCGTCCATTCGGTCTTTTGCTTGTAAATTATCTTTCGCGGGAACAAATTCGGCCGTTGCCGAAAGTTCTTGAGAAGGTGCAATAAATTGCTGCGGTGCGACAAAGTTTTGCGATTGCGGAAACGCTTCCTGCATGATGGACGCATCGCTTTGAAAATTATACTCCTCCGACGGTTGAACAAAACTCGATGTCGGCGGAGCATATTCGCCCGCTTCAAAATCGGAACGCTTGCTCGGCGGTTCATATGTCGAACTGTCGGAAAATGTTGTTTGAAATTCGGGATCATTGACCGAAACGATTTCGATTTCCGGTTGGACAAAATTCAACGGTTCATTTTGAAAAGGTTGCGATTCTTCGTATTGAATTTCGGATAAAAAACTGTTCGCCTTAATTTTCGCATTATCTTCAAGTGCCGAAGAAGAACTTTCTAAAGAATAGCCGGAAGTTTCAGTAAATGAGGTAACTTCAGGTTCAAAAGATGAATAAGCGGGCGTCTCATTATCGAAGGAAACTTGCGGGATTTCTGCCGCCGAAAGTGCCGAAGTTGTTTGCAAGATATTTTCGACGAGTTGTTGCTGACTGGGCGGGTTATCCGAAAGCAGCGGGCGAATCGTGACGTTAAATCCGGCGGGTGATTTTTTGACCAGAAAATTAAATTTTCCGAGATTGTGCGGATGAACAAATTCAACTTCTGCTTTGCTCGGCAGTTGTTGTTTGATCGCGTTGGGAATTAAAGGGAAAACCATCATACTGATTTGGGTGCCTAAAAGCGGTATATTGTTGACATCGCTTGCGCCGTTTGCAGAAACCAGATACGGGTTTTTGTTCGGTTCGAGATGCAATTCATAACTGCAACTCGAAAGCAGAGTTTGAAGATAATCGTTTAACTTTTCCATAACAAATTCAATCTTTAGTTTTTTAGAGTTTTAGTTTGGGAATTCGCAGAATAAAAACTATGTGAGAAAAATAAGGCAAAAAGCCTCATAAAATAGTAACATACATAAACAATGTTTGTCACCAAGAATTTTTTCGATCACGCAAGGCGGCAGTAATTGACAATTATCGAAGTTTAGAGGTTGAATCTAATAAACGGAATTTGTTATTTTACAATCGTTTCTTTAACTTAAAATTATGACTCAGACCAGCAAGGAAACCGCCGATTTTCAAAAAGGCAAAATTCAGGATGTCGTTATTTATCCGCTCAAAAAATTTGTGGACGAACGCGGCTGGCTCGCGGAATTGTTTCGCCACGACGAACTCGCGGAAGAATTTTATCCGGCAATGGCATATATTTCCGTGACCGAACCAAATGTTCAGCGCGGTCCGCACGAACACGTTGACCAAGCCGATTTGTTTTGCTTTATCGGCGCGGGAAATTTTAAATTGCGATTATGGGACAACCGCGCCGATTCGCCGACGTATCGAAACGTGATGACATTGTTTGTCGGGGCGGACAGTCCGCAAGCCGTGATTGTTCCGAAAGGCGTGGCGCACGCATATAAAAACGTCAGTACGACGGAAAAAGGCGTCGTTATCAATTGTCCGAATCGCCTTTTTATGGGCGCCGGCAAAAAAGAAGAAATTGACGAAATTCGCCACGAGGACGACGCCGATACGATTTTTAAGATAGAAGATTAATTTTAGTCATCTGTTCATTGCCCGCGGTCTTGATAGATTTGGACTTTGGACTTTGAACATTTTAGAATAGCAAATGTCGGCAGTTAGTAGCGATTTTCCCGCACTATCGTATAATCGAATGCCACTTTTTGAAAAATAAAAGCCGCGTTTGATTGACGGACTGCCGACGCTTCAATTAAATAAACGCAAAGGACACAAAACTAAATTGATTTTGGTTTTGTGTCTTTTGTGCTTTTTGTGGCTAAATCTTTAAAGAATGAAGATAGTTAGAATTATTGCCAGGCTTAATGTCGGCGGTCCGGCGCGGCACGTTGTGTGGCTTACAAAAGCCTTGCAAACAGAAGAATTTCAGACGGTTTTGCTGACGGGAACAGTTCCCGAAGGCGAAGAAGATATGAATTATTTCGCCGCCCAAAATGGTGTCGCACCTATTTTTATTCCCGAAATGAGCCGCGAACTTTCGATCAAAGATATTGTTTCGCTCTGGAAGATTTTTCGCCGCATTTGGCGCGAAAAGCCCGATATTATTCACACGCACACCGCCAAAGCGGGAACAATCGGACGCGTCGCCGGATTTTTTTACCGTTGGCTGGCGTGGAAGCGCGTGAAATTGATTCACACTTATCACGGACACGTTTTTCACAGCTATTACGGCAAACGAAAAACCATGATTTTTCTGCTGATTGAAAAAACTCTCGCCAAATTTACCGACAAAATTATCGCCATCAGCGCCCAGCAAAAAGCGGAGATCAACGAACAATTCGGGGTTGGAAAATCTTTACAGTTTGAAATAATTCCTTTGGGAATTGACCTTGCGCCGTTTGAAAAGGCCGAAGCGAAAATACATATTTTGCGTGAAGAAATCGGTGCCGGAAAAGAAGAAATCTTGGTCGGTTTTGTCGGGCGTTTGACGGAAATCAAGAATATTCCGCTACTTTTAAAAGCCGCGAAAATTTACAAACAGCAAAAAGATTCAAGTTTTCCGAAACTGAAATTTATCATCATCGGCGACGGGCATCTGCGCGAAAGTCTGGAAACGGAAGCCGCAAAACTCGAAATTAAAGATGTCGTGATTTTTCTCGGCAACCGCAATGATTCGGATATTTTTTACAGCGGACTCGATATTGTCGCTTTGACTTCGCTCAACGAAGGCACGCCGCTTTCCTTAATTGAAGCGATGGCAAACGGCAAAGCGGTTGTGTCAACTGCGGTTGGCGGCGTGGTTGATTTGCTTGGTGAAATCGCCCAAGAAAAAGAAGATTTTAAGATTTGCGAACGCGGAATCAGCGTGGCTTCCGGCGATTCAGACGCGCTATTCAACAGTTTGATCTTTTTGGCAAATGATGACAATTTAAGAAAAATACTCGGCGTCCGGGGAAAAGAATTTGTCCGCCGCCATTACAGCCAAGAGCGGCTGATTAAAGACATCACAAATTTATACCGCAATTTAAATTAAAATTAATAAAAATCCGTTTGATTTTGAAGTAAATCTATTTTGTAATATTCTCAATATAGTTTAGTAACCAACTAAAGATTTTATAAAAGGAAACTTTTTTTTTCGCAATACCTCTATGCTGAGTGTTTTTGCCAATCCGATTTGGGTTGCAGTTATCAGTTTTGCTTCGGCGGTCGCATTGACCTACGTTGTCCGCAGCGGGGCGCGGCGTTACGGATTTGTTGCCAAACCGAAAATTGACCGTTGGCATAAAAAACCGACGGCGATGATGGGCGGCGTCGCAATTTTTTTAACCACCGTTCTCATATATATTCTTTTTATCCCAAAAACAACCGAATCTTTGGTTATTTTGGGAGCGAGTTCATTTCTTTTTCTGGTCGGATTGCTCGACGACATTTTAAACATCAAACCTTATCAAAAACTTGTCGGCCAACTTATCGGCGCGACGATTATTATCGGTTTCAAACTGACTTTGCCATGGACAGGTTACGAAATTCTCGATATTTGGCTG
>JBDTZT010000383.1:0-4825 GCA_040005005.1 Actinomycetota bacterium | reverse complement strand
CGACGTGAATCGGTCGCCAATATGAATCTAAAACGGGCGGCAAATCAATAAATTCGCCGCCGATAAATCTTGCCAGAGTCAGAATCAAAGCCGCTAATGGTAAGGTAAAGGCACTCAAAAATTGGAAATGTTTGCGGTTTGCTAATAGAAGTGTAAAAATACCTGCGCCAAACGCGAAAGCGAGACTCAAATCATAAAGATTGGCAAATGGAATATAGCGAAAAACCCATGGATTGGCCGGGTTTCCGCTGGCGCGAAGCATTGTAATTTCACGTTCATATGCCGCCACCCAACGAAGTAGCCAACTTGATAAATTAAAGAAAACGCCTAACCCTGCGCCCCATAAACCGATTTTTTGCGCCATTTCCGACGGTGCGTAGAGATTGGTCAATTGAAAAAGGGCGGCTAAAATGTAGCACGCCAAAGCAAGCATCATAAGCGCCGTGTCGGTAATAAAATGGGTCCCGATTTGCAAACGTAAACCGAGCATCAAAAATGCGCCGACAATAACCAAAATCGCAGGCAAATAATTTTTGAAATTTGACTGCCGCGCCGATCTTTCACGATTTGGAAATATTTCGTTTTGAATTCTGCTAACTTCTTCCATATTATTTTTAACCTGCTAATTTTTTTGTTCTATTTTATTCGGCGTCAGAGAATCAATAATGGTTTTAAATTTATCCTCTAAAGCCTGATTATTTCGATTGGCATTTCCGCCAAAAACGACTTCAAATTCATTGTCCGATTTTTTCTCGATCATCGCCCAAATTCTTTTGTGCGAGAAGAAAAAGACAAAAATTAATGCGCCGATAAGTCCGAAACCACCGATATACCAGGCAATAAATGCGGCATTAAACGGATCGTATTTGATTGATAAAACATGCGCCAAAGGCGATTTTTCATAATTTGCCAAATGCCAGCGATAACCGGCTTTCGCCGCATTTATCGGCGCATTGTCGGGCAATTTATTGGCAAAAGCAAAAACTCTGGTCGGTTCACTGTTCGGCGGCGTCACGTCCAGAATTACGACCGGATTTGCGTAATTGCCGCTTTTCGTCGAGGGCTGTCCGCCCTGCATAATAAAATCGGGCAGAAATGAGTTGTAGGCGATTTTTGTGCCGTCCGGCAATTCGGCAGTTTCGTTGCGTTTCAGATTGACGGTAATCGGCGTTTCACCCGCCTTTTCAGGTTTTAGTTCGAGTGTCATCGCGCTTGCGCTTCCCATTGTGATTGCGCTCGCCTGAAAGAAACGATAACCGCGATAGGTAAAAGGCTTGTTCAAACTGACATCGGCAATCGTTTGTCCGTATTGCGGGTCGTCAATTTTGATTTGCGTCCGCCAATCGAGCGTGTTTGTAATGTCAATTGTGCCATTCGGGTCAATTAGTCTTTGCTCGATTTCAGTGCAGGTTATCGTAAAGGGAAGCTGCACATTGAAGCGTTCCTGTTTGTCGAGGTTAAACTCGATTAATTGAATCGAATCGGTCTTTTGCGTGACGTTGAAATCTTTTTGGATGGCTCGATTAGTGTCGGGCGACAGCCGAACATCGGCATCAAAACCGGTTCGCAGTGCAACAGTATGACCTAAAAATAAGGTCAGCAAAAAAACATGAACAATGTATGCCCCCAAACGATTTATCTTTCCGCTTTCGCCGAAAACATAAAGTAAATTTTTGCTTTCGGTTTTTTGAAAGTCTTTTTTCCCCTGCGCGTCAAGGGCGTAAAATTTGGCGACTTCTTCGGTAATTCGCGGCTTTAAACCATTTTTCTGAAAAGCATCGCTGATTTTTTTGGCAATTTCGTTTTCGTCACGGCCATTAACTTCGACGACCGTATGTTGATTTTGATTAAGCAGCCAGCCGCGGGTTGCCGAAAGTTTCGGTTCTGAAATATATTTCCAAGCCGACGGAAAACGATCAATCGAGGCAAGCACAATGTTGAGCGATAAAACCAAAAGCAGAAAAATGTAATACCACGTGTGATAAATGTCGAAAATTCCGAGAAAGCCGTAAACCATTTTTTCGGCAGGCGTTCGCATCGCATAAGAAGAGTCGAAACCTTCCACGTTTTGCTGGATAAAAAGCATTCCGAGAATCGAAAGAAAAACTAAAAAACACAGCAAAAATATGCCAAAACGCACCGAACTCAAAAAATCCAGCACCCGATTAAAAATTGGCGCGGTTTTGGGTTTTGAAATCTCTCTTGGTTTTATTGACTCTTCTATAGCAGACATCTTCGTATAAAAATCATATCTTAGCGGTGTTTATTTGTCATCCCGTTAAAAATAAGTTCCGCTTTTTTGGAAAAAATTTTAGTTTATAAAAGTTAAGTTTGGATAATTGATTTCTACAAGTTATCCTTAGTTAAAACATCCTTTCTTTTATAATGAGTTTTAAATGGATATAATCACGACAGAAATTGAAGAATCGAAGGCACATGGATTGCGCGAAAAACTGGCGGCATATTTAGAACTGACGAAACCGCGCATTGCCTTTATGCTGGTCTTGACATCGGCCGCAGGTTTTTATCTGGGAAGCTATCAAGGCTTTAATTTTGCTCTTTTCGTAAATTCGATGATCGGCATTGCGCTGCTGGCTTTCGGCGTCGCGACGCTTAACCAGTATATTGAAAGAAAAACCGATATGTTGATGGAACGCACCGCCAAACGTCCGTTGCCAACCAACAAAATAACGCCGAATGAAGCATTGATTTTCGGCATCGTGCAATGCTCGGTAGCCGAACTCTACCTTTTATTTTTAGTCAACGGCTTGACGGCATTTTTGGGTTTAATCGTTATTGTCGGCTATGTTTTTCTCTATACGCCTTTGAAAACAAAGACTTCGGCTTCGACGGCGATCGGTGCAATTCCGGGTGCAATGCCGCCTTTGATGGGTTGGACTTCGGCCGCCGATAGTATCACATTTGGTGCGCTAATTTTGTTTGTGCTACTTTTCTTGTGGCAATTTCCACATTTTTTGGCAATCGCCACAATGTATAAAGAAGAATATCGGAAAGCCGGCATCAAAATGCTTCCGGCGGTCGAAAAAGACGGGCGAATAACGGCGCGGCAAATTGTGATGTTCACAATTTTGCTTTTACCCGTCAGTCTGGCGCCTTTTTTTATCGGTCTTTCGGGAATTTATTATTTGGTTGGAGCCAGCCTTTTGGGTATTTGGTTTTTATCTGCGAGCATCGAAGCGGCGCGCGCCAAAACGGTCGAAAAATCGCGCAAACTCCTGTTGGTTTCGGTTCTCTATCTACCGATAATTTTTGCTTTGATGGTTTTTAATCATTAAAAATTATGGAAATCGGAACAATCAAAACTAAAATCAAAGACGGAAAAAAACTTAGAAAACGCCCAACTTTAAGCGGTCTCAGCGGTTCAAACGGCGGAAAAAATAACGGCGGAAACAATGGCGGTGATGACGGCTCAAATGATTCTTTACCGGAAGCTTACGAAAAATCTTTTAGTAAATCGCGGATTTTTACGTGGTTTCTGCTTCTCGTTGTTTTGATGACCTTCGGCGGTTTAATCAGTGCGTATATTGTTATTGCAACCAATGGCGTTCTCGAATGGAAGCCTTTTAGCCTGCCATTTCAAGTTTGGATCAGCACAGTAATAATTCTCGCGGGAAGTTTCTCATATTCGATTGCTCAAAAAGCGATTGCTTCAAACAATCAACAAAAATCAAAAAACTGGTTGCTTGCCACGACCGCTTTGGGCGCGATGTTTATTTCATCACAAATTTTAGTTTGGTTTGAACTGGTCCAACGCGGCTATTATATGCAAAGCAATCCATACGCCGGATTTTTTTATTTGATGACCGCTCTTCATGCCGTGCACGTGATCGGCGGAATAATCGCGCTTGGTTATGTTGTTTTGCGGATTTGGAATGAGAGCGAATCGGAAATAGAACTCGAAAAACGCCGGGAAATTTCGGATGCGGTCGGTTGGTATTGGCATTTTATGGGCGGACTTTGGATAGTTTTGCTCTCGCTGCTCGCATTTTGGAAATAAGAATGGAAAACGCCGCAAAGATTGAAAATCAAAATAAATCTAATCTTTCCATCAATACGATTTCGATTGTCGTGCCGATTGTTGTTGCCATTTTGCTCGGTTTGCCGACAAAAGTCGAACTCGGCGATTGGACAAAAACACTGCCGCATATCATTGGATTGATAAATTCACTGACGACTTTAACTTTGATTTTGGGTTTGATTTTTATCAAACAGAAAAAAATCAATCTGCACCAATCAATGATGACGGCTTCCTTCGGATTAGGCGGTTTGTTTTTGATTTGCTATATTCTTTATCATCTGACGAATCCGGCAAATAAATTTAACGGCGAAGGTTTTATCAGAAACATTTATCTTTTCATATTAGCTACTCATATCGGACTTTCGCTGGTTGTTTTGCCGCTCGTTTTGCGCGCGATGTATTACGCCGCAAATAAACAATTTGCCGCCCATAAAAAAATTGTCAGATTCGCTTATCCGATTTGGCTCTATGTTTCAATAACGGGCGTGTTGGTTTATCTCTTTGTTTACCAACTCTTTCCGGCTAAATAAAAAAATCTGAAATATTCTTGATTTTATCGAATTATGGTGTTATATTTTCTAATGTTGAAAATCCTTAGCGCTATTCACTTAATACTCTATTCAAAATGAAATCTTTTTCTTTCTTCTGGTGTCACATTCAAAAAAAAGAAACGAGCGAGAGAGAAAACTTGTTTGGTTCTTTCGGTTTGAATTTAACAATATTTGAAGGGAAAAAAGTTTGTTTCTGTCCCACGAGAGATTTGAATTTTTTCCCCGTTCTTTTTTT
>JBDTZT010000382.1:0-4829 GCA_040005005.1 Actinomycetota bacterium | reverse complement strand
TCGTCTTTTTAGCTTGGTAATCGTCCCACGATTTTTTGTAATCGCGGGCGCGAACGAAGGCATCCCGAATCGTTTCCATAACGCCCATTCGCGTGCGCGGATAACGCGGCGTTTGTCCGGGCTGAACCGGAACGTGCGTGCGTTTCGGATTTTCGCCGAGCGCAAATTTTATTCCCGGAGGTGCGTCCGCGATCGGAAAATCTTCGACCGCCTTGCCGAATTTGAATTTCACGACCGTGTTTTGTCCGCCGATCGCATTTGCCGAACCGTGCAGAATATTCGCCGTCGTGACGCCGCCCGCCAAGGCTCGATAAATGGCAATATCGGTCGGATTCAAAACGTCGCGGATTCGCACCATCGAAGTGACCGCAAAGGAAAATTCGTTGGTCGCATCCTGCATTGTGTGCGAGTGGCAATCAATAATGCCGGGCGAAATAAATTTTCCGGTGGCGTCAATAATTTGGGCGTTTGCCGATGCCTTTAAATTCTTGCCAATCTTAGCGATTTTGCCGTTTTGAATCAGAATATCGGTGTTTTCCAGCGTGCCTTTCGCAGCCGTCAAAACAGTCGCGTTGCGAATCAAAACATCGGTTTTGTTCTGGGCGAAAACCGTGAAATTGAAATTTGCCAGTAATAATAGATTTAGAAGAATGAAAGTCGTTATTTTTTTCATCGCTTTTCCTTATTCACTAAACTTTGCGTCTTTGCGCCTTTGCGGGAGAAAGTATTTTGTTTTATCTGAGCCAAAAGATTTCCCGCGAAGGCGCAAAGACGCCAAGAAATCTTTTTAACTCTTCACATTCTAAGTCGTTTATGGATTTTTCGCTCCCGTAAACGGAATCGCGCCCTGCGGAGAATCAATTGTTCCGCTGATTGACGTGCCGGCAACTTTTCCCGAAACGGTAATATCAAATGTTGTTCCGTTTAATGTCACGCTCGTTGTAAAACTAAAACCGTCTGCGGTAACTTTGCCGTCTTTAATCGGCGAAATTCCGGTTGCATCGGTTTGAAAAGTTCCCGTCAAATTTGCGCCTTGCTGCGTTAAATTAAGTGTTCCCGGCGTGGTTTGTCCCGGAATTTCAATTGTAATGGTGTAATTTCCGCCGACATTGGCGATTGCCGTAGTTGTTGTTCCGTTAGCGGTTGTCGGCGGAGTTTTCGGTTTTTCTTTCTGTTCAAAAAGCCGGCCGTCAACAAAAACGTGCGTGATTGTTTTGTCTTTCGCTAGAATATCGCCGCGCACAACCGTTAAATTAGCGATTTTGCCCGTTTCGATTGAACCAAGTCGATTGTCAACTCCAAGTATCTGCGCCGAAGAAAGTGTCATTGCCCGAATCGCCGCATCACCGGCCAGACCGTTTTCAGTTGCTTTCGCGGCGTTCGCGAAAAAGTCATTCAGATTTGTCATCCCGCCCGATTCGAAAGCGAATCTGACGCCAGCCTGTGCCAGACGCGCCGCGCATTTCGGCGTTTCGGCGCGGAAACGCAGAGTTTCCATATCTTCGGAATCGGCTTCGGGCGACGCGGAAGTCGTCCGTTTCGGAAAATTGAGCGAGAGCAGAACGGGAACATTTTGTTCCTTCAAGCGCGTTGCAACCTTCCAGGCTTCTTGTCCGCCCGCGATGATCGCATTTAACTTAAATTCCTTCGCCAAATCGAGCGCCCGAACGATTTCGCGTTCGATATTCGCGTTAAAAACAATCGGCATCGTGCCGTTCACAACCGGAAACAAGGCTTCGAGCGATTTGTCGGCTTCGGGACGCTTCATTCCCTTCGGATTCGCGGCATACATTTTTTGGAGCTCCTGAAGTCGCTGCGCGTCAAGCAGCATCTGCCGGAATGCCGAAAAAGTTCCGAGCAAAGATGCCGGATACGCGCCGTTTTGGGTTGTGCGAAACGAAAAATGTTCGGCGAACGGCGATTTAATGACGATTTCCGAAACCGTCTCGCCCGCCAGATTGATAACCGCCGATTGTCCGTTAAAAATTCCGTCACGCGGAATGGTCAAAGCAGTCGTAAAGCCTGCATTGCGATTGGTTTCAAACACCGCATCGCCGGCTTTGAGCGCGTCAAACGTGGAAACTTCTGGTTGCAGACCGCCCGGATAATTTGAATTTGATTGCGGTTGTGGCGATTGCCCGCCGCCCTGTCCGCGTTGCTGCGTTTGCGGTTGCGGGGCGGAAAGCCCGAGACTTGTCAGCGCATCGAAAAATCCCGGGTAAACCGTCAAACCGGTGCCGTCCAAAACCCGCGCATCGGCTGGAACGCGCGCGTCCGCACCGACCGATTCGATCAAACCGTCGCGTACGACGACCGTTCCCTTTTCAATCGCCGCGCCTGAAACCGTGACGATTCGCGCATTCGTGATCGCGTAAACATCGGTTCGGTTTTGTGCACGGGCGGAAAAGACAGAAAACAAACTTATCGCTAAAAGAGCGAACAAAAAAGACCGGATTTTCATAAATTATAAGCGGAAAGATAAATTCAGAACTGCTTTGAATTGCTTTTACGGCATTTTAGCAAAGATGGTTTCAGAAACAAACATCAGACACAAAATATTTTTTACCATTTACCATTTACCATTTACCATTTACCATTATAAATATGAGCGCGATAATTCTTTTTGACGGAGTTTGTAATTTCTGCAACGGTTCGGTGAACTTTATTATCGAAAAAGATAAAAAGAATTACTTTAAGTTCACGCCTTTGCAGTCGGAAACAGGGCAGGAATTTGTCGAAAAGTTTGATTTGCACGAGATTGATTCGGTAATTTTGGTCGAAGATGATAAAGCTTACACGCATTCGACCGCCGCGCTGAAAATCGCTAAACGGCTCGGCGGAATTTTGTCTGTGCTGTATGCATTTATTATCGTGCCGCGCCCGATCCGCGATTTTTTCTACAAACTATTTGCAAAAAACCGCTACCGACTTTTCGGAAAAAAAGACGAATGTATGATTCCAACACCCGAAGTCAGAGCGAAATTCTTATAATTAAAACTATGAAAGCTATCTGGAACAATCAAATTATCGCTGAATCAAACGACACGGTTGTCGTCGAAGGAAATCATTATTTCCCCGAAGATTCGATCAACAAAGAGTTTTTCGCGCCGTCTGAAACGCACACGGTTTGCGGATGGAAAGGCACGGCAAGCTATTACGATGTTGTTGTAAATGGTCAAACAAACAAAGACGCGGCGTGGTTTTATCCCGCCGCGCTGCCCGACGCGAAGGAAATCGAAATGTG
This sequence comes from Actinomycetota bacterium, assembly GCA_040005005.1. Lineage (GTDB taxonomy): Bacteria > Acidobacteriota > Blastocatellia > Pyrinomonadales > Pyrinomonadaceae > JAFDVJ01. Next base: position 1,585 of record JBDTZT010000382.1, on the reverse strand, counting down.
CGTCGCGTTTTGGAAAGGCGTGCAAGTTGTGGGTTAAATCAATGAAAAAGTCATCGTTTTTTTAATTTTTATTTTTTCTGCAATAACGTCATTTGGGCAGACCGATATTAAAGCAGAGGTTTGTGAAGTTTATAAAGCTGTTTTAGGTGACGAAAAACCTTTGGTGATTGCAGATGGAGTTAATGGTGAAAGATTCGGCGAACATTGGGTATTTTCAAAACGGAATCCGAAACTTGCAGTTGTTCAGTCAGAAACGCTGAAAAGCTATAAAAAAGACAGTAATTGGTGCGAGATAAAAGATTTTGTTAATTTGGAACCGAAAAAAACTCTGATTACAAACGACGAAGCTCAGTCCTATCTCGAAAGATCTATTACTGATAAAAGTGCCGATGATTTATTTGCTGAAAAATACGGCACCGACCATTATTTTTCGTTTTCAAACGTCGGATTTAACAAAAAAAGAGATCAAGCATTGTTAATAATGCAGTGGCAATGTATCAGTTTAAGATGCACGGATTGGTTTTATATAGTCCTCTCAAAAGTAAACGGTGAGTGGGAAATTACTAGGAAGGAAGTCATCTGGTCTTCGTAAATTGATTAACTTGTTTCAGAGAAATATGTATTCGCTAAATACCTTAGAATTTGAAAAGCTCCTCGCGCTCGTGGCGCGGCACGCGCAGACTCCGATGGGTGAAAATCGGTTTGCCGATCTGCGTCCGCTGACGAGCCGTTTGGAACTCGAAAAAGAACTCAAGGCAATCTCCGAAACGGTTCTGCTCAATGAAGAAAAACAGGTTTCGTGGTCGTTCAGCGGTTTGGAAGACCCGTCGGACGCAGTCGCGATTTTGCGTATCAGAGGCGCAACCCTAGAGCCGACTTTGATGCTCGAAGTTTCGCGGGTTTGCAATCAAGCACTTTTTGCGCGTTCGGCAATTCAGCCCGAAAAGGAATTTGCGCCCGTTTTATGGCAAACGGTCGAAAACATTCCGCCGACGCTTTTTGCGGCAATTGACCGCATCAATAAAAAACTATTGCCTTCGGGAGAGATCGACGATTCAGCTTCACCGGAACTGGCAAGGTTAAGACGCGAAATAAACGCCCAGCGCGGACGGCTGCAAAAAGCTCTCGAAAGCACGATGCGCGGCGCGGGCGATGCGATTCAGGACGCAATCGTGACGATGCGCAACGACCGTTACGTGATTCCCGTCAAATCGGATTTTCGCGGGCGAATCGGCGGTGTCGCGCACGGATATTCGTCGTCGGGCGCGACCGTTTTCATCGAACCGCTCGAAGCCATCGAAGCCAACAACGAACTGCAAAACCTGAAAGGTAAGGAAGAACGAGAAATTGCGCGGATTCTTTTTGCGCTCACCGAAGATTTAAGAGAACAGCTTCCGGCGATCGAACTGGCGGTCGCGGCGGTCGCCGAACTCGATTTTATCAAAGCGAAAGTCGAATTTGCGCGTTCATTCAGGGCAATTGTGCCGAAGATTTCAGACGACGAAACGCTCGATTTAATCGAAGCGCGTCATCCGCTTTTGGAAGAAAATCTCCGTCAGCAGTCAGCAGTCAGCGGTCAGCAGTC
>JBDTZT010000009.1:0-16418 GCA_040005005.1 Actinomycetota bacterium | reverse complement strand
AGCGAAACTTCGGGCAAATCGAGGCCTTCGCGCAAAAGATTGATTCCGACCAGAACGTCATATTCGCCGCGCCGCAAATCGCGCAAAATCCGGATGCGTTCCAAAGTATCAATATCGCTGTGCAGATAATTGACCTTGACGCCGACTTCCGCAAAATATTCGCTTAAATTTTCGGACATTTTTTTGGTCAAGGTCGTCACCAAAACGCGTTCATTGCGTTCGGTGCGGGTGCGCACTTCGCCCAGTAAATCATCAATCTGACCGCGTACCGGGCGAACTTCGACAAGCGGGTCAAGTAAACCTGTCGGACGAATGATTTGTTCAATAACTTCGCCTTCCGATTTGGTCAATTCGTAATTTCCGGGCGTGGCGGAAACATAAATCGTTTGCCCGACTTTGGCTTCAAATTCTTCAAACGAAAGCGGACGATTATCCATCGCCGACGGCAGGCGAAAACCGTATTCGACCAAAGTTCCTTTGCGCGAACGGTCGCCTTTATACATCGCGCCGAGCTGCGGAATCGTCTGGTGCGATTCGTCAATCACCATCAACGCGTTTTCGGGCAGATAATGAAGCAGAGTCGGCGGCGGTTCGCCTGCTTTTTTGCCCGTCAGATGGCGCGAATAATTTTCGATCCCGCGGCAAAAACCCATTTCCTTGATCATTTCAAGATCATACATCGTGCGTTGGTGAAGTCTTTGCGATTCAACGAGTTTGCCTTGTTTTATCAATTCTTCTTCCCACCAATCGAGTTCTTCTTTGATGGTTTTAATGGCGCGTTTGACCGTTGGTTTCGACATCACATAATGACTTTTAGGATAAATCGGCAGCCGCGAATCGTGTTTCTTTTTAACTTCTCCGAGCAGCGAATCAATCGTGTAAATCCCGTCAATCTCATCGCCCCAAAATTCAATCCGGTAGGCATCGTCCTGATAACTCGGATAAATCTCGACGACATCGCCCCGGACCCGGAAATTTCCGCGTTCAAACTCGACATTTGAGCGTTCATATTGAAGCTCGACGAGCTTTTTAAGCAATTCTTCGCGCTTCATTTTCTGTCCGGGTTCGAGAAAAACAAGCATTCCGAAATAGGCGTCAGGGTCGCCCAAACCGTAGATACAAGAAACACTGGCGACGACAATAACATCGCGCCGCTCAAAAAGTGCGCGGGTCGCGCTCAAGCGAAGCCGGTCAATTTCGTCGTTGATCGTCGCTTCTTTTTCGATATAAAGATCGGACGCCGGAACGTAGGCTTCGGGCTGATAATAATCGTAGTAAGAAACGAAATATTCGACCGCGTTTTCAGGAAAAAATGTTTTGAATTCCTGATAAAGCTGCGCGGCCAACGTTTTATTGTGGGCTAAAACAAGCGTCGGACGTTGAACTTTTTCAATCACGTTCGCTATGCTGAAAGTTTTTCCGCTGCCCGTGATGCCAAGCAAAACCTGATGTTTGGCGCCTTCATTTAAGCTGTTGACCATCTGTTCGATGGCCGCTGGCTGGTCGCCTTTCGGCTGATTTTCGGAGACAAGTTTAAAATGCATTTTAAAAGCAAAAAAGTTACGAAGTTTTCTTTAATTTTACTTCGTAACGCTCTGCTTTGTCATCTATGAATGACGGTTTCACGCAGGAATCATTTCAAAACTCTCGATAATCTGTTCAATCTTGGCTTTGATTTCTTTGGAAACAGTTGATTTTTCAACTATTTTGGAAAGACCTGAAAGAGTTCTTTCGTCTTTCGTCAAACCTACTACGTGCAAAAGCGCAAGTTTGACATTGCTGTCGTTATGAGTTTCGATGGCTTTAAAAATCAGCGCTGTTTCACCTGCCCTAATCATCAATGACAAGAGTGTCACCGCTTCATAAGCAATTTTTTTGTCAGTATGTGTCAAACGGTCAAACGAACGCGTTAACAAATCTGCTTCCATTGCCGCCCGCGTCGCTTGGCTCATTCGAAATTCGTCGTGAGTTTCGGCAATTCTCGTCCACGCATCGGCGCGGTCAAAGCTCAGACGGAAAAGTCCGCGGGCCGCTGCCGCCCGAACTTCGCGCGTCGGATCGCCGCAGCATAATAAAATCGTTTCAAAAACCGATTCGTGATCAAAATCGGTTAAAATCGAAACCGCTTTTGAACGCAGATTCGATGAAAGATCATAAAGCGCAACCTGCGACAATGCTTCGACCGAATTCCGCGTTTTGAAAGCCGCCAAAATCCTGACCGCTAAATCGCGGATTTCCTCATCTTCTTCAAATTCATCGTGAGTTTGCTCAACCGCACTTATCAAAGCGTCATCGGCGGAAATTGATAAAGGCGCAAAAGGCCGGGCTAATTCGATTTTCTGAAACTTGAAAATCGGAAGTTGAGTAAACTGTAAATTCTGTAGTTTTTCCTTAAATTCCTTTTCGGAAAATTCTATTAATTCCGAATCGGATGCCTTATTGCGGTTGAAAATTTTGCCGGTTTGCGGTAATTCGTTGGCGAGATTTTTTTTTGGCGGATTTTTGGAAGATTTTCCAACGGTTTTTTGGTGCCGCCTGAACCATTCCATTTCTTTATCCGCATCAAACGAATTAGCCTCCCAAGCACTATCTTCCGCCATTTTTCTGTCTTTCTTGGACATTTCGTTTTTTGCTTCTTTTTCAGTTTTTTTGTTTTTTAGCATCCACATCACGGCGCTTGCCAAAGCTAAAAATAGAACCAATAAAGTAACATACCACCAAGTATTATCTTCGACGGGTTGCGGCGGCGGCGGCGCTTTGACTTGCGGCATTTGCGCCGATATTTGAAGTATAGTGAATAAGCTCAGCGAAAATAAACTCGAAATTTTGAGTATGGCTTTGCTGAATCTTAATGGAATAATGTGTTGTTTATTCATGGTCTTACTCATTTGAAAGGTGTTGATTTTGAGGAAAAGCTAGACGGCATATTTTCGCATTTACAAAATACGATGACTAATTATGCAATTTTTTTTTGAAATTGTCATCTTGTTTTTAACATTGTTTGTGAGCTTTAAATCATTTTTCCAACATTGGACAAAATTTCAGCTGAAAACTTTACATATTCCGAGTTTCCTAATAAAGTAAGTTTGTCCAAAAATTCATCAAATACTAAACTAAAAAAAGATGTCAGCAGTTAAAACGGTTTCGGAAACCAGCGTTCAAGGTTTAAATCTTCTTCATCGAGGCAAAGTGCGGGACGTTTACGAAATAAGCGAACGTCAGCTTTTACTGGTTGCGACCGACCGAATTTCGGCGTTCGATTGTGTGATGCCGACTCCGATTCCGAACAAAGGCACGATTTTAACCGCGCTTTCGACATTTTGGTTTGAGCATTTAGGACATTTGACCGAACATCATCTGATCACTTCCGATTATGACAAAATGCCCGAGATCGTTCGGCAAAATGAAGATTTACGCGGACGTTCGACGCTTGTTAAAAGAACTAAAGTTTTCCCCGTTGAATGTGTTGTGCGTGGTTATCTGGAAGGTTCGGGTTGGAAAGATTACCAAGCGACGGGCAAAATCTGCGGACACGAATTACCGGCCGGTTTGAGTCAGTGCGACAAACTGCCCGAACCGATTTTTACGCCCGCGACGAAAGCCGCGACCGGTCACGACGAAAATATCACCGAACTCGAATTTGTCAAAATAATCGGCGCGGAAAACGCTGCCAAACTCAGTTCATTGTCACTTAAAATCTACAAAGAAGCGAACGATTATGCTAGGTCAAAAGGAATTATAATCGCCGACACAAAATTTGAGTTCGGCTTGGACGCGCACGGCAATATTCTGTTGATTGATGAAGTTTTAACGCCTGATTCGTCACGTTTCTGGTCAGCCGAAACTTACAAACCCGGACACGCGCAACCTTCATTTGATAAACAATTTTTGCGTGAATATCTGGAAACTTTGGATTGGAACAAACAACCGCCGGCACCTGTTCTGCCAAAAGAAATTGCCGAAGCCACCGCCGCGCGTTATCTGGCGGCTTATCATTTACTGACCGGAAAAGAACTTTAGAAATTACGCATTTGAAATTCGTAATTCCTAAATTGAACACGCTATGCAACTAAGAACGCAAATGGAAATTTTGATAGATGAAATGCTGGACGGGCGAATAATGCTCAACGAAGCATTGTCGGAATTTGAAAAACTCTATATTCAAAAGGCTTTATTACGCAATAGTGAACATCTTTCACAAACCGCCAACGCGCTCGGAATTCATCGGAACACGCTTTCCAAAAGAGTGGCCACCTATCAGAATATTTCGAGAACTCCGAAGCGGCTGATTTCGCGCCGTTCAAAATAAATTCTACTTACTGATTTCTTCAGACAATTTCTCCCATTCTTCATAAAACGTCTGTATTTGTCTTTCGATTTTCTGAAATCTGTCGGTGGTCTTTTGAAGTTTTTCGTGATTTGCGGAAATTTCCGGCAAACTCATCCGAAAAGAAACATTTGCCAAATCTTCTTCCAACTGCGAAATTTCCCCTTCGATTTCAGTAATCCGGTTTTCGATTTTTTGCCGCTGATTTTTGCTTAAAATTTCGGTCTTTGTTTTTTGATCTTCGATCTTTGGTTTCTCTTCAAACTTTCGACTCTCGACTCGCAACTCCCGGCTTGCCTTCCAATCGTGAAACTCAGAATAGTTTCCGTCGAAAATTTCTATTTTGCCGTTTTCTTCAAACGAAAAAATCTGCGTTGAAATTTTGTCGAGAAAAAAGCGGTCGTGGCTAACGGTAATAATTGTTCCTTGATAAACATCGAGCGCGTCTTCCAGGGCTTCACGCGAAGGAATATCGAGGTGATTGGTCGGTTCATCCAAAATCAGCACGTTTTTATTTGAATAAATAAGTTTGGCGAGCGCAAGTCTTCCCTTTTCGCCGCCCGACAAATCTTTGACCGATTTAAAAACGTCCTCGCCCGAAAACAAAAACCTTCCTAAAAACGAACGCAATTCGCCGTTTTCAGCCATCGGCGCAACTCGTCTTAATTCCTGAATGATTTCGTTTCGGCCGTCCAAATCTTCCAAATTTTGCGAATAATAACCGATGTCGGTTTTTGTTCCCCAGATTATTTTGCCGGAAAGCTCGCGGATATTTCCCAGAACCGTTTTCAGAAAAGTTGTTTTGCCCGTTCCGTTTCCGCCGATAACGCCCAATGCCTCGCCCCGGTTCAAAGTAAAATTTATATCTTTGGCAAGAATTTTTTCGCCGTAACCGATTGCCAATTCTTCTATCGTCAAAACATTTTGCCCGGCCCGTTCAACCTTTTTCAGATTAAAATTTCCTTGCGGTTTATCAATCGCGGCGGCTTCGACACGTTCCATTCGCTGCAACAGTGTGCGGCGCGATTTTGCCTGTTTCGTCTTTTGTCCTTCGAGATTTCGGCGGACAAATTCTTCGGTTTTAGCGATAAAAGACTGTTGATTTTCGTATTCGCGCCGCTGTATTTCGCGCTGTTCTTCGCGCTCAACTAAAAACTCGGAATAATTTCCTTTGTAAGACACTGCTTTACCATTTTCGATTTCGATGATTTTCGTCGTCGTCCGGTCAAGAAAATAACGGTCATGGCTGATAATCACGTAAGTTTTATCGGAATTTCGCAGAAAGTTTTCGAGCCATTCAACGGCTTGCACGTCAAGATGATTGGTTGGTTCGTCGAGTAACAAAACGTCAGGCGAGGAAAGTAAAAGACGCGCCATCCCAAGCCGGTTTTTCTGTCCGCCCGAAAGATTTTTTGTTTCGAGCGTCCAAGTATTTTTCGGAAATCCGAGTCCGAGTAAAATTGCTTCCGCTTTAGCAGCGTAGGAAAATCCGTCTTCGTGTTCAAATTCGATTTGCAGTTCGGCGTATTTTTCGAGAACTTCTTCCGAAGCGTCAGTTTCCATCTGCTTTTCCAGCAGGCGCATTTCGGCTTCGATGTCGTGAATTCTTTTGAAGGCGGAAAGCGCGGCAATGTGAACTGTTTCGTTTTCTAAAAAATCAACGTGCTGGGCAAGAAGTCCGATTTTGAGACCGTTGATTTTTATTACGTCGCCCGAATCGGCGGTTTCTTCGCCCGTCACCAGACGAAAAACGGTTGTTTTGCCGGCACCGTTTCTGCCGACCAGACCGATTTTCTCGCTCGGGTTGACCTGAAACGACACGCCCCGCAAAATTTCGTGGGCACTGTAAGATTTGTAAATGTCTGAAAGCCGAAAAAGCATTTTTTTTATTATTACAAAAAAGTAACGAGCAACGAAACTATCGTTACTCGCTACGATTTGGTTAAATTGAATTCAAATTACTTTGTATTCGTGTTTGTTTTCGCAGTATTCGCCGAAGGTTTGAGTGCAACCTTGGTATTTGCCGTTTTCGTGTTGGTATTGGCATTAGCGTTAGAAAGCACATTAGTATTTACATTCGTATTTGATTCAGGTTTCGGCGTATCGGCACTGGCCGGTCGCGCACCGCTCAACTCGTTCGGATTGGCCATCACTTTTTGCGCCAAATTATTGACGATTTTCGCTTCGTTCATCGCGACTGACGCAAAGGCTTGAACCAGCAATTGTTTCCGGGCAGTGGTCAAAGAATCAGTCACTTGTTGACGAATTCCCGGACTTTCCAGCGTTAAATTCTCGTCTTTATCGCTTCGCTCCTGAAGTTTTAGAATGAAAAATTTTCCTTGCGCCTGCGCGGCGGTAATTTTCCCGATCGGAAATTTAGGATCCATGAGCACACCGACAACATTTGCCGGAAAGGTTTGTTTCAATTCTTCTTCGGAAATATAGCCTAAATCTCCGCCCTGCAAACGGCTTTGTTGGTCTTCGCTCTTTTCGCGGGCAATCTGGGCAAAACTTTCGGGGTTTTGATTCAGTTGACCAATAATTTCATTACCGACGCGAACCGCGTCCGCATCGTTCTTGGTCGTATCGCCTTCGCCGCTGTCCACCGGGTCAATCACGATTGCCGCGAGTTTAACGCCTTTTTTCTTGATAAAGGCTTCCTTGTTGCCCGCGTAAAACGCATCAATTTCGCTGTCTTTGGGCGGTTCGATTTTGCCGGTAATTTTGTCTTCCAACTTTTTCACGGCCAGTTGTTTTTTAACTTTTTCACGAAGCGATTGCTCGGTTTCATTGGCCGCTTGTAAATCTTTTAGAAACTCTTCGTTACTTTTACCGCTCGAAATTTTAAGACGGTTATACTCGGTCGTCACTTCATCATCAGTCGGAACAGTCGCTTCTTTTTCGGCTTTTTGATACAAAACTTCGTCCTGAATCAAACCTTGTAATGCCTGAAGACGCGACTGCGCCAATTCGAGCGGCGAAAGACTGGCTTCCTTACCTTGCTCCTTTTGTTTGATCAGCCGCTCGACTTCTTCCATCTTAATGGGTTTTCCGTTAACGGTCGCCGCTGGTTCATTCATATCGGGCGGAAGCGCACCGTTTGAGTTACTTGCTGTTGTTCCATTACAACCACTTAAAATAAATGCGGCAATTGCCAGCAAGGCAATACCGATAATAGTAAAATTTGCTTTTCGCACTATGGCTTTTACTCCTTCAAAATTAACAATCTTTATCATTGCTTGACTAAACCTAGGTTTATTTGATATAAAATCTATTTTTGAGTTTTTGTAAAACTCATTACTTGATACCTCGTTATTATTTTACTTGGAGGCTTTTAATTATTATGGCAAAACGATGCGATGTCTGCGGAAAAGGTCCGCAATTCGGAAACAATGTTTCACATGCTAACAACAAAACACGTCGTCGCTTTAATCCGAATCTGCAATCAATCCGCGTTCAGCAGCCCACGGGCGGCAACAGACGCAAGAAAGTTTGCACTCGCTGTATTAAATCCGGCAAAATTGTCAAAGCTGCGTAAATCTTGGAGATACAACTCGTTACTTTGGTTGCCAAGCGTGAGAATTTTTTCACGTTTGGCTTTTCTTTTTAGTCTCAAGTCTCAAGTTCCAATTCTATTTTTTCTTTCGATTTGGGACTTTGAACTTGAGTCTTAGGATTAAACAACCGCGATGCAATCAATTTCGACCCGCGCATCACGCGGCAGGCGCGCCGCTTGAACAGTGGCGCGAGCCGGTTTGTTGTCGCTGAAATATTTCGCGTAAACTTCGTTCATTGCCGCAAAATCGCTCATATCCGCTAAGAATACGGTCGTTTTGACAACCTCGTTCAAACTCGTTCCGGCGGCTTCCAAAACTGCCGACAAATTTTTCAAAACCTGTTCGGTTTGTTCCGCCACATCATTTGAAACAAATTCGCCCGTCGCGACATTAATCGGAATTTGTCCCGAACAAAACACCATTCCGCCTGTTTTGACGGCTTGCGAATAAGGTCCGATGGCGCCCGGCGCGTTTTCGGTTGAAATAATTTCTTTCACAATAAATTTTACCTTTTATTTCGTTTATCCAAACAAAACGCTGATTTTAACAGAAACAAGCCAAAACTCCAAATTCCCAATTCCAGATTGAAAGCAAAATAATGTGGGATTTCGAGTTTGGAGTTTGAAATCTTTAGGAATTCACCCGTTCGACATCAATCACGCCCGGAACTTGCTCAATCGAACTGATCACTTTGTCGAGATGTTTTTTGTCGAAAACTTCGACCGTCACTTCAATTAATCCGATGTCATCCCTTGAAACATTGGCGCGGGCGTCGCGGATGCCGGTTTTAATTTCGGCAATCGCATTTGTAATTCCGGCGAGCATTCCGGTGCGGTTTTCGGTCGTCGCCAAGATTCGCACCGATTGAATTTCTTCCTTCTCCGATTTAGCCCATTCGACTTCGACGATGCGGTCGCGGTTGACCATCAGAGATTTAACATTTTTACAGTTTTTGTTGTGAACAACAATGCCTTTGCCGAGTGAAATATAACCGATAATCGGCTCGCCGCGAAGCGGATTGCAGCACCGCGCACGAGTCGTCAAAAGATTGTCAACGCCTTTGACAATAATTGCGTCTTCACCCAAACCGATAAATCTTTTAACGGCTTTGAAGCCGGTTTGCAAAGTCGTATCTTTTTTCTTTTCAGGATCGAGTTCGGCAAATTTTTCGGCGCCTAAGAATTTACCTAAAACATTGCGCGGCAGAGTTTTACCATAACCGATCGAAGCCAGCAAATCTTCTCCCCGGCCGAGTCCGTATTCATTGGCAATGCGTTTTAATTCATCTTCGTTATTAAGTAATTTTTTTGGCGAAACACGAAATTTATCGGCTTCTTTTTCGAGCAGTTTGCGTCCGAGGTCAATTGATTCGGCGCGCTGCTGTTCAGAAATCCAATGGCGAATACGATTTTTCGCCTTTGCTGTGACGACGTAATTTAGCCAATCGCGGGAAGGTTTCGAGTTTGAGGTCCGCAAAATTTCAACGACATCACCGTTTTGCAATTCGGTTCTCAGCGGCACAATGCGCCCGCCGATTTTCGCGCCCGTACAAGTGTCGCCAACTTCGGAATGAATCGCGTAAGCAAAATCAATCGGCGTTGCGCCGCGCGGGAGTTGGATAACCTTGCCCATCGGTGTAAAGGCATAAACGTCCCTCGGATAAAGGTCGAGTTTTAAGGATTCGATAAAATCTTCGGAATCTTCGTTATCAGTGGTATTTTCAACCAACGGCAACAGCAATTTTTCGACCGTTTTGCGAAGTTCATCTAAACTTTCGTCTTCCGCCTGTTTACCGAGTTTGCTTTCCTTGTATTTCCAATGCGCCGCCACGCCTTCTTCGGCAATGTGATGCATTTCTTCGGTACGAATCTGAACTTCGAACGGTTGTCCGCCATCGCCGATAACGGACGTGTGAAGCGATTGATAAAGATTATCCCGCGGAATTGCAATCCAATCCTTAAACCGCTCGGGAATCGGTGTCCAGATGTCGTGGATGACGCTTAAAGCGATGTATGGCAGTTTTTTATCGTTCGGGGTAATGACGCGCACGGCAATCAAGTCATAAACCTGCTCAATTGCTATTTTTTGCTTTTTGAGTTTTTTCCAAAGCGAATAGAGCCGTTTCACGCGGCTTTGAATTTCGACGTAAGGAACATCATTTTCCTCAAGTCTGGTTTTAATCGTTTCTTTAATTTTATCGAGAATCGCTTCAAGTTCCGGACGGCGCTCTTCGACCGTGTTAGCAAGCTTTTTGTATTCCTGCGGATAAAGGTTTTGAAATGCTAAATCTTCGAGTTCACTACGGAATTTTCCCATCCCGAGCCGATGCGCAATCGGTGCATAAATATCGAGCGTTTCCTGCGAAATACGGGCGCGTTTTTCGGGTTTCAGGAACTGCATCGTCCGCATATTGTGCAAACGGTCAGCGAGTTTGATCAACACGACCCTAACGTCTGTTATCATCGCCAGAACCATCTTACGCACATTTTCCGCCTGCTGTTTTTCTTTGGAAAGATTCGAGATATGCGCGATTTTCGTCAACCCGTCCACGAGGCGCGTAATTTCATCGCCAAAATATGCACGAATCGTATCCAGATCAACTAAGGTATCTTCAACTACATCGTGCAGAAGTCCGGTCGAAACGCTCACTTCATCAAGCCGCATATCCGCCAAAATATCCGCAACCTCCAATGGATGAACGAGATATGGTTCGCCCGACGCGCGTTTTTGTCCGCGATGATGCATTGCCGAAAAAAGATATGCCCGCCGAATCATTCCAACATCGGCATTCGGGCGGTTATTTTCAACCTTTTCGATAATGTCTTCAATACGAATCATATTCATTTATCATTTAACAACTATCCAATGAATTTGTTAAATGAAAAGGTGATGCTCAATTATCATTGTAATTGAGCATCACCTTTCTTAAAAGCGAATTTTGAAAAAAGCTATTTTTGTTTGTTCGACTTTTCTTCCTCGGCTTTCTTCCGAGCGTCTTTTTCCGCTTCCATATTTTTTTCCACTTCGTTCAATCCGGTAAAGACTGTTCTGGCTTCGTCACCTTTAGCCTTAAACGAATCCTTTTCAGCCGGATTGCCCTCCATTTCAGAAATCCGCATTTTTTGATAAATTAAATTCGCTTTGTAAGACCACGCCGACGAAAATATTTTGAGCAGTTCTTCTTTTTCATTGATTGCTGCAAGCTGCATAGATTTCAAATCAAGATTTTTCAAATCCTTGACCTCGACCGGTTCTAAACCAAGAGCTTGATCAATAAGTTTGAGACCTTCATCCGTACAAGTTTTCAATTTCTCGAAATCTTCCGGTTTGACCGGCTTAGTAAATTGATAAATATCTTTACCATCTTTTTTAACCGTCTTCTTGACCGGATCAACATCACTGATTTCGTTGGCGCAAGAATACCTCCGGGCAGCAAGCGAAGTATATGCCTCAGCCCGGTATTCGGGTTTGGCAGCACTTGTTGTCCGGTCGGTGATCCATTGAAGCGATTCGTCCTTCTTATCAAGACCTTCCAACAAACTGGCAACGGCTTTGAACGCCCCCTGATCATTCACATCTTTTGCCAATACCTTTTTATACGAACTAATTGCGTCTTCCGCCATTTTAGCGTTTTTGCGGTCGGAAATATATTCCGAATGCAAGGTTCTGGCTAAAAATATTTGAGCGGTTTTGCCTTCCATCGAGTCGGCATTAGGATCAATGTCAACGGTTTTACGAAAAAGTTGCTCAGCCACCTGAAACTTCCTTTCTTTATAAGCCGTCGCGCCGTCAACCAAATTCTTTCTGGCAATAATCCGATTATAGTATGAGCAATTTGCTCCGATTAAAACTGTATATGCAATTAAAACAATTATTCCTAAACGAGAAAATCTCATTTTTTGACTCCATTTATTACTTAAAACAGCGGAAATTAAATTTCGTTTTCTAATTTCCGCCACTTTTAAGACTTATTATTGTTCCAAATCATCAATCTGCAATCCGATAGGTTGCGCCCCGGCCAATTTAACGGCATCAATGACTTTAACGACATCACCGTATTTAACGGATTTCGGTGCTTTGATAAAGACTGTTTTTTCCACTTCATTCGTCCCTTCGCGCAAAACACCGCGGCTTTCTCTATCTTTGAAAACCTCTTGCAATTTTGCAGTCAGCGGAGTAGTATCCGAAACGTCGCCAATATCATCCAGATTCAATCTGAGTTTTGCTCCCTCGCGGTTGATAAAGACGATCAGCGTATTCGGATTCGGCTTCAAAATAACATTTTTTTCATCATCTTTCGGTTCTGCCGGAACTTTTGCCTCAAAACGGCTCGGTTTCGACGGCGTAATAACCATAAAGATAATCAAAAGCACCAACAATACGTCAATCAAAGGCGTTACGTTGATATTCGGAACTGCACCGCCTGAACCACCACCTGATGACATTCCCATAGTTTTTTACTCCCTAATTCTGTATTAATTTTGGTTTAATTACTCGGTTCGGATTGTTTTCCTTTTTTCCGGTCGGCAACCAAACCAATCTTGTCTATGTCTTGTTTGCGAATTTGATCAATGGCTTTAACTACGGTTCCATAGTCAACCTCAACACCGCTTTTGATATAAACAATTCGCTTATCGGGAGCTTTATCTTTCATGAGATTTTTGATTTTTTCTCCCAATTCTTCCAACGGATACGGATTTTTCCCAATGTAGAAATTATTATTGTCCGGAATAGCGACAATAACGGAAGTATCTTTGGCAATTTCCGCATCCGGGTCAGGACTTAGCATTTCACGCGGCAGATTGACTGAAACTCCTTGTTGCAGAAGTGGTGTGACAATCATAAAGATGATCAGCAACACCAACATTACATCCACCATCGGAGTTACGTTAATGTCCGAGTTATATTCATTGGTTCCCCCAACAGGTGCTCCCATAACTAAATGTCTCCCTTATATAAATTACGAAAAGGTTCGAAAATTAGCCGTTCAACTGACGCGCTCTTTGTTTAATGAAATAATCCACCAATTCTGAAGCGGAGTTTTCCATTTCAACACTGAAACTCGTAACTTTGTTTGTAAAATAGTTAAACAGCCAAACTGCCGGAACTGCTACCAGAATACCGAAAGCCGTGGCAACCAAAGCTTCCGCGATAGCTCCGCCGACCGCGCCAATACCAGCCGATTGATTGGTTCTCAACGCCTGGAAAGCACCGATGATACCGACGACCGTTCCAAACAATCCGACGAACGGAGCTGTGGAACCGACAGTCGCAAGTCCCGAAAGACCGCGCTTGAGTTCAGCTGTTTTAACGGCAATCGCGCGTTCCAAAGCTCGTTTTGAGGCTTCCATTTCGTCAGCCGAAATATTGGTGTTGCCCTGGTGCGCCTGGAATTCCTTCAAGCCGGATGAAACGACCATCGCCAGATGCGAATCTTTATGTTTGTCGCTGATGTTGATAGCTTCGTCAATATTGCTGTTTTTCAGAGCTTGCGCTACTTTCGGCGCATATTGACGCGATTGAGCTTTAGCTTTATTGTAAGTTAACCATCGTTCGATACCAACCGCGATCATATAAACCGCTTCGATCAGCAACGTGATCATTACTCCCCATCCGGGAATCGTTAAACTCTTGGCAATGTCGTAAACACCAAAAGAAATCGATTCGTTCTCTGCGAACATTAAAAAGAAGCCTAACAGGCTAACTAAAAAAGTCATGATTTTTCCTCCAAAGAAATCAAAAAGATTTATAATTGCAATTTTTTGGCGGTGGGAAATAGTTTGCCCATTCCCCACCGCCGTAACGTTCCGTTTAGGGAACAAAATTATAGACGATCACGCCCGTCACCTTAACTGCTTGACCGGAAAGCATTGTCGGCGAAAACTTCGATGAGCGAGCCGCCTGCACCGCCGCCGCCCGCAGAAGCGGATGACCGCTGATCGCGCTCGCCGAGATGACGTTTCCGCTTTCGTCAATGGTCACCTGCACATTTACTGCTCCAGCCGCCCGCACGGCTCGGGCCGCCGCCGGGTAAGGCGGTTTGACAAGATTCGTCGCTTTACCGTTGACGACCCCGCCCGAAATTGTTTTCGGAATTACTTTTTCAACCGGTTTCGGGGTCGGCGTTTTTTCTTTCACTTTAGGTAAGTCGTCATTTCCGCCGCCGCCGCCGCCGCCGCCGTCGCTCAGTCCTTTGGGAGTTTCATTATACTCCTTATTCGGATCAGGTCGCCCTTGATTTTGCACACCTACATCATATTTACTGGCATCACTTTTACTAAGCGGCGGAGCTTTTAAAACTTCGCCTTTTGTTTCTTTAGGCGGTTCTCTGGTGTCCTCCATTTTAGCAATTTTCTCAACCACTGTCGGTTTATCGCTCGGGTCGCTCGGTTTAGGTTTATCCTCCGGCGGCGGCGGCGGCGGCGGCGCATCTTCGGGCAGCGCAACCGGCGCGACGAGACTTGAAATATCCAATTCTCCGGTTCCCATTCCGTATTCTTTATGGAAAAGGCTGTAAACCCAACCACCAATCAGAACGCAAATTATAACTACCATAGTTCCCAGCAAAAATTCACTTCGCCGGGTGTTCTCTGCCGAATTATTTCTCGATTCAACTAATTGATCTAACATCTTATTTAATCTCCCTCTTTCCGGTGCCAATTTTAGGTCAAGGGCTACGAAATTTATTATTGCTATATGATGATATTTATTAAATCCCAAGTTGCAATCGCTCAACCACCGACGATCTCACCTGAAAACTTTTTACAATTTTAACTTCTTCTTACTGCAAAATGCGGGATGGACGGAACTTTTGCCGGTCTCAAATACAAAACCGCTTACAAATCCGCGACCGCTTTTTACAAAGACAACGGAAGCAAAGCAGAAATAACTTATTTAATTGACCAGCAACGATGGAAGTCTAAAATTTTACACCGAGAAAGTCAAGAATAATATTGCTATTTTTAGCGAATTTTCAAATTTTATTATCAATTCTTTGTATTAAATTCAAACGGAAAGCGCAAATCCTAAATAAAAGATTTTTTTATCGCTTTCCGTTTTTGAATAAATTTATCTTGTCACCGGTCGCCGCGTCACCGAACGACGCGAAGCCGACGCAAGTTTTTGCTCTTTCGGTAATTCCATTTCTTTTACTTTCGCCGAACCGAGTTTTCCCTGCCACCAAATCGCAATCGGACTGGCAATCGCGATTGTCGAATAGGTGCCGAGTATTACACCAACTAACAACGCAAGTGAAAAACTACGCAGAACTTCGCCGCCGAACAATACCAGCGAGAGCACCGATAACAGCACCAAGCCCGCCGTAATAACCGTTCTCGAAAGCGTTTGGTTGATTGAATCGTTTGTGATTTTGAATAGCGAATCGGTGCGGTTGACCGCCAAATTTTCGCGGATCCGGTCAAAGATCACAATCGAATCGTTGACCGAAAAACCGACGATAGTTAAAATCGCCGCAATGACCGTCAGATTAATTTCCCACTGAAAAACGGAGAAGAATGCGAGAACCATAATTACATCGTGGAAAACGGCGATTACCGCGCCTGCCGCGTAGGTCCAATCGTATCGAAAGGCAATATAAAACAAAATTCCGACCAAACCTAAAAGCGTCGCCGTCACCGCCTGATTGCGAAGTTGTGAGCCGGCAATCGCGCCGACCGAATCGGTTCCGATAATTTTGTAAGCCGCATCGGGCGCCGAATCAAGCGTCGTTTCACCGGCCGCTTCTTTACCGAAAGCATCCAGCGCATTTTTGACGGTACTTCTTCCTTTCTCAACCTGCGATTTTTGCGCTTCATCCTTTTCGGCTTGGGTTTGCGCAGCAATAATTTCCGGAGTTTGGGTCGCCGCGTTGTTTTCCTCTAAAGGAATTTTAATTAAAACTTCGTCAGGTTTGTTGGTCGAATCCTGAATGACGGGATCGGCAACACCCGCTTTATTGAGCGCCGAGCGTATATCTTCATCCGAAGGTTTCTGCCTGAATTTTGCGGTGACCACTGTCCCGCCTTTGAAATCAACGCCAAGATTAAATGAATCAGTGCCGCCGGGCGTATATTGCCGTCCAAGTGCCGAAACTAATCCGGCAACCATAATAAAAATTGAGAAAGCAATAAAAAATTGGCGTTTTCCCAACCAGTCTATATGAATATTCTGAAATAAATTAAACATCTTCTGTTAGTGGTGAGTTGAGAGTTGAGAGTGGTAAGTAAAAAGTTTTTAACTTATCACTCGCCACTCTTGACTCTCGACTCTTAAATACTGAGTTTCTGCAAATTCGGATTTCGCTCTAAAAGCCATTTGAAAATGGTGCGCGAAACAAAAACCGCCGTAAAAAGATTGATCAGCAGTCCGAGGATCAAAGTTACGGCAAAACCGCGGATTGGACCCGAACCGTAAAGATAAAGGATTGTTGACGAAATAATCGTCGTGATATGCGTGTCAATAATCGTCACGAAGGCGCGGTCAAAACCGAGACTGATTGATTCGGGAATCGAAAATCCCAAACGAATTTCCTCGCG
>JBDTZT010000381.1:0-4851 GCA_040005005.1 Actinomycetota bacterium | reverse complement strand
ACCCGTCAGCCTGGGTAAAGGTCGTGAAACGCCCGTTTCGATAAAGCGTCAATCCGCCGCCGTAGGTGCCAATCCATAAACCGCCTTCATTGTCCTCCAAAAGCGACCAAACTTCGTTATCCAGAAGGCTGCCCGTTTCGACCGTGAAAGCTGTAAAGGTCGCGCCGTTAAATCTGACGACGCCGTTATCGGTTCCGAGCCAGAGATAACCGTCGCGTGTCTGCGTTATCGCCCTAATTTTGGATTGCGGCAATCCTTCCGCCTCGCGCCAGAAGTTTATCTGGAAACGCAGTTCATTTTCCCGCTTAATTGTTTCCGCTGAAATTATCGCGGTCAACGGATAAACTATAAAAGCCAGAATTAATATTAATAAAACTTTGCCCATCACATCATTTTTCAAAAGATAGGCAGGTGAGCAAAAGTAAGGAGAGATTTTGAAAAGTTTTGTTTCTTATGTTCACCTGCTTAATTCTACTTTGTCAGATTTCGATGGCTTTCTCGTGATGATTGCGGCTGTTCAAATATGTAACCGTTTCGTCATAGGAAGTAGTAACGATGCCAAAAGCCGTTTTTACTAAACTCAGCCAGTTAGCTAAGGCTGATTGGCTGAGTTTGGTCGTCGCCGAGTTCCAACGCCAGCCAATAACTCGTGTCCGCGAAATAGGTTTTCATTTGCCGTAAATATATTTATCGTGATTGACCGAAGCATCGGTTATCTCATCGCTCACCGGATTTTTCCCGAAACGCAAAATCGGGTCTTCGCCGGAAAGCGGAATCACAAGAATATAATTTCTTTCCTTGCGAATCTCCACTTCCTTCACACCTTCCAAAAATTGCTTCGGAATCGTTACTCCTTGTTCGGTTACCTCTGTTTTCATAACTAAATCTCCACTTCGTCAATCTGCGCTTTTTGCAGTTTGCCCGAATAATCTATGTAGAGCGATTTCCATTCGCTGAAGATGTCGAGAACCTGTGTTCCGGCTTCGCGGTGACCGTTGCCCGTGCCTTTCGTGCCGCCGAACGGCAGATGAACTTCCGCACCGATGGTGGCCGAATTGACATAGCAAATTCCGGTGTAAAGTTCCTGCATCGCATAGAAAGATCGGTTGACATCCTGCGTGTAGATCGCCGATGAAAGCCCGTATTTGACGTCGTTGACAATATCAATCGCTTCGTCCAGAGTTTCAAACTCAATGACGACCGTGACGGGTCCGAAAATTTCTTCCTGCGCGATTCGGTGATTGCGTTTGACGTTCGTAAAAACGGTCGGTTCGATAAAATAACCGTTTTTGTAATCGCCTTTCGTCAGACGGTTTCCGCCGCAGGCGAGCGTTGCATTATCTTCCGTTTTGCCGATTTCGATGTAACTTAAAATCTTGTCCAGCGCGGCTTCGTTGATGACCGGACCGACTTCCGTGCGCGTGTCGAGTCCGTTTCCGACGCGCAATTTCTTCGCTTTTTCGACGAGTTTGTCACAGAACTTTTTATAAACTTTTTTGTGAACGACAAGGCGCGACGAAGCCGTGCAGCGTTGTCCCGAAGTGCCGAATGCGCCCCAGAGCGAACCTTCGACGGCGTTGTCAAGGTCGGCATCGTCCATTACGATGATGGCGTTTTTGCCGCCCATTTCAAGGCTCACGATTTTGTTGTTTCGCGCACACGCTTCGGCGATGATCCGGCCCGTAGCGGTCGAGCCGGTGAATGAAATCAAGCGCACATCGTCGTGGTTGACCAGTGCTTCGCCCGGTTCTGAAAATCCGTTAACGACGTTGATGACACCTTTCGGGATTCCGGCTTCTTCACACGCTTTGACGAGATTGATTGTCGAAAGCGGCACGTCTTCGCCCGATTTGATAACGACCGTGTTGCCGCACACCAGCGCGGGAATCAGTTTCCATGAGGGAATCGCCATCGGAAAATTAAACGGCGTAATCAGACCGCAAATTCCGACCGGCTGACGAACGCACATTGCAAATTTGTTCGGCATTTCCGCCGGAGTCGTAAAGCCGTGAAGCCGCCGTCCTTCGCCCGCCGTGTAATAGGTGCAGTCAATCGCTTCCTGCACATCGCCGCCGGCTTCCTTTAAAACTTTGCCCATTTCGCGCGTCATATCGCGCGTGAAGGTTTCTTTGTTGCGCTCCAAAATCTGCGCCAGACGGAAAAGAATTTCGGCGCGTTTCGGGGCGGGTGTTCGCCGCCAGCGCGTCGCCGCATTTTTCGCCGCCGCGACCGCACGCGCCACATCTTCCGCGTTTGATTTAGGAAAACGTCCGATGATGTCGGTCGTATCCGCCGGATTGACATTTTCAAACCATTCGCCAGACGCGGATTTTACCCATTCGCCGCCGATGTAATTGTAATATTTTTCAGTTTTATCTTTATTCGATTTTTTTGCTTCTTTTGCTTTTGCCATCTTTAATTAGTGGTGAGTCAAGAGTCGAGAGTCAGGAGTCAAAGAATTTTCTCCCGACTCTCGACTCCCGACTCTCGACTAATTTTTATTGAACCGTAAATTGCACAATCTTTAACTGCAAACCGCGTCCCGAACGGTTGTTGCCGAGGACTTGCAAGACAACCGCGTCGCCGACTTTTAATTTGCCGGCGATTTCGCCGAATGTTTTCAAATCCGCCACTTCCATGCGATTGATGCGCTGAATCAAATCGCCTTCGCCGAGCGCGTCCGCTCCGTTCGAGGCTTTGACATCGGCGATAAAACTCGCCGGATTAATTTCTTTGACCAGCAAACCTTTATTCGTTTCGAGTTTATATGTCAAAACAAGCGACGGCGTAAGTTCGCTCAGCGTCAGACCGAAAGGTTTCAAAGGTTCTCTCTGCCCGTCAACCGGAAGCGGTCGGCGCGTATCGTCGTCAATAACTTTGTTATTCGACGGGCGCTCGGAAAGTTTGATGACCAGAGTTTTGCGCTCTAATTTTGCGCCGACTTCGCGCATAAACACAAAATTCGCCGTTTGTTCGGGCGAAGTTGAAGAGACTTTGGCAATCAAATCGGCGGCATTTTCAATTTTCTGACCGTTAAATTCCAAAATAATATCGCCGGTCTGCAGTCCGGCCAATGCGGCGGCTGATTTCTTGTCACGGATGTCGAGAACAATCGCGCCCTTCGCTTCCGTCAAGCCGTAAACCTTCGCAAATTCGGCTTTTACCGAATCCAGACTGACGCCCAGATAACCGCGCCGGACTTTACCGTTTTGCAAAATCTGCCGGTAAACCGCAGACGCTTCGTTGACCGGCAAAGCAAAGCCGATGCCGTTAGAATCGCCCGTCGAAGTCGCGATCTGCGAATTGATGCCGATCACCTCACCATTCATATTAACGAGCGGACCGCCCGAATTGCCGCGATTAATTGCCGCATCCGTTTGAATGAAATTTTTCGGAAACGCGAGCGTATAAGGCGTTTCGCGTTTGACCTGCGAAACGATTCCGGCCGTCACAGTTTGCGCCAGACCGAACGGCGAACCGATTGCCAGAACCCAATCGCCGACCTGCGCTTTGTCCGAATCGCCGAGTTTGATGAACGGCAAGTCTTTGCCCGTTTCAATTTTCAGCACGGCGAGGTCGGTTTCTTCGTCCACGCCGACGATTTTCGCTGCATATTCTTCGCCCGACTGCAATTGAACGGTGATCCGCGAAGCATCGTCAACAACGTGATAATTCGTCAAAATATAGCCCGCTTTATCAACGATAAAACCGCTTCCGACGGCATACTGCGGACGGCGTTGACGGCGCAGAAATTCGAGCAAATCATCTCCCGGATTATTGCTGTTCGCCGCGTCGTCTTTGACGCTGACATCGGGAACTTTGCCTTTCGTGTCAATATTGACGACCGCCGGTTCGACCGCTTTGGCGACTTCCGCGAACGAAGCCGAAAGTTTTTCGGGTGTAATCGCGGCGTTTCTGAGCGTTTCGCCATTTGTCTGAGCGAATGAGTCAGGACTCAAAACCAAGCACGCAAACGCAAAAAACGTCAAACTAAACAATGCTTTGTACGGCACGGATATTTTTTTATAATCGAACATATTGCTTTTCCTTAAAATTCAAGATTTGGCGAATGAAATTCGGTAATTTTCAGTATAACAAAAGAAAATTACGAATTACGAATTACGAAATTACGCGATACAAAAATGCTTTGGCAATTCGTAATGCGTAATTTTTAATTCGTCATTGATAAAAGCACTTTCATAACACCTTTTTCGGCGGCGCGGGTCATTGCGGCAACGCCATTTTTAAGCGAAAATTCTTCCGCAATCAAATCTTCGACCGTAACCAGACCTTTTTCAAGAAGTTCGAGCGCGGGTGCGAAACGCCCGCAGCGCGAACCGACAACGCTGATTTCGTCAACGACGACGCGCCACATTTCGAGATTCGTGGTGCCTTGGAAGGTTGACTTCAAAACCATTTTTCCCCGTGGTCTGAGCAAATCGAGCGCAGCGGCAAAACCTGATTCGCGGCCGCTTGCTTCAACGACGACATCGAACGAGCGGTTTAAGGCAGGCACGGCGTCATTTAATAAAATTCCTTCGATATTACGTTTTGCGGCGACGGAAAGTTTTTCGGGGTGTTTCCCGACGAGCGCAATGTTTTTACTTTTTAAGGAAAGTGCGAAAGCGCATAAAATTCCGAGTTTGCCGTCGCCGATCACCGCGACGCGTGTTTCGGGCGCGATTTCGACTTGTTCGGTGATGCCGAAAGCCGCCGCGAGCGGTTCGACAAAAACCGCTTGTTCGTCCGCGACGCCGGCGGGAACTTCCAAAAGATTTCTCGCCGGAATAGTTAAAAATTCGGCGTGCGCGCCGTCGCGTCCGTGAATTCCTAAGACCGTTCGCGCCGGGC
>JBDTZT010000380.1:0-4871 GCA_040005005.1 Actinomycetota bacterium | reverse complement strand
GTGATTCGATAACGCGTGAGATTGTCGGGAAGTCTGAGATTAACCGTCGCTTTGCCGTTGGCATCGGTCACGACGGACGGCGAAAATATCGCCAGAGCCTCAAAATTCCGGCGGACATTTATTTCGGATTTTGCATTTTCGGAAATTATGTAAGCAACGTCTTTATTGATCCAAGTTTTGTATGTGTTTCTCAATTCCTGATTTACGCTTCTTTTTTTATAGCTCATATCGGCACTCGATCCGTCGAGCAGCGAAGCAAATGACGTACTTTTCGGTAAACTCTCGATTTGCCGCGCACTCAAAAGCTGATTCGGATTTGTCAATAAAACATTTGCCCGCGAGTGAAAATGCGCGACATTGGCGGCAATTTGTTGGTAGAAAGCATCGAGTGGATTTTGAATTTTGTAATCGCTCAGCGCCAGCACGCTTTCATCAACCGCAACTACGGCGACTTCGGAATTAGCGACCGAATTTCCGAGATTATCCTTAACTTCGATATTGATATTTGTTTGTGCGCCCGGCGCAATTGTTTTTTCGACGGGTTCGACCGAGACGTTTAATTTACGCGAGGCTTTTGAAACATTCAAATTCAATTCGCCAACGGCAAATGCCGGACGGTTCGGTAAATTTTTGTCAATTACGCCGTTGTCATCGGTTCGATCTTCAATGCCGACCAAATCAACTTTAACGTGAATGTTCGGCAAATAGCGTTCTTCGATCGGAATGCGCAAAATGGTCGAACTTTCGTTGATCGTAAAACGCTCGGTTTTGATAATTCCGTTGCGTTCTACGGTCATCACGCCTTCGGCTGGAACGATTGGCGCATTAACCAAAATTTCCGCTGTGTCACCGGGCGCGTAATCTTTTTTGTCGGGAATCAATTCGACGCTTTCCTGTTCGACACCGCGTTTCGGTTCGGTATTTCCGCCCGCGACCCAAACCGTTATTTCGCTTGAATTAGGACGCTCTTTTTGATCGAGAACGGTTGCGGAAAATGTAAAAATGCCGCCTTGTTTTGCCGTAAAATTACACGAAACTATTTCATTTGCCGATGTGATTTGGCAAGTTTGCGTGTCAATCGTAACTTCCTGCCAACTGCCGCCTGTCCGCTGCCAATCTTTCAAAACGGCATTGATCGTGATCGGCGCATCGGGGACGATTTTGCCGTCAAGATCGGTCGCGATCGCTTCAACGCCGAGCGACTCGCCCTGCCGCACAAAAGTTTTTGACGACCGCAAACCAACATAAACATCTGACGGATGAACCAGAAAAATTTTGGTGTCGGCGACCGTTTGACGATTAACGTCCTGCAGTTCGGCGGTTGCCCGCAATATGTATGGACGCGCCGGATTTGCCGAGACAAGATCGAGATTGATGCGATGTTTGCCGTTCGCGTCGGTCGTTCCGCCGAAATCTTGCGCCGGACTCGAATAGTAATAATTTCGCGTAGAATCAATGGAATAATTACGCCACCACGGGATGAACGTGCCGAAGGTGAAATCTTCGTGATTCGGCGGCGAAAAAGTTGTTTGATAGGCGGAAACGCTCCAATTGACATCGGTATTCGACAAAAATCCGCCGGTGTAATATTTCGCCTCGGCATCAATGACGGCGGAAGTTCCGACAAAAAACGGCGCGGGCGTTTCG
This sequence comes from Actinomycetota bacterium, assembly GCA_040005005.1. GTDB lineage: Bacteria > Acidobacteriota > Blastocatellia > Pyrinomonadales > Pyrinomonadaceae > JAFDVJ01. The sequence continues at coordinate 3,224 of JBDTZT010000380.1, read as the reverse complement.
GCTTCGACCGAAACTTCAAATTCGGGACGACGAAATTCCTGAACTTGAAAATTATGCGTAAATTCGGGAGAACCCGAAAAACCGCTCGACCAAAATTCCAATTGCTGATAACCGAGATTAATGTTTTCGTGCAGCTTTAGTTTAAAATCAAATGCGCCGAAAGTATTGATTTGAACCGTTCCCCGGGCGATTTCGTTATTTCGCGGATCGCGCAAAATGTAATTGACGCTTTTCTTTTCGGTGCCAAGCGCGGCAATATCGGTAAATTTTCCGCCCGTCACTTTGCGGAGATAGCCTTTGATCGAAACTTCTTCGTTCGGGCGATACATTTTGCGGTCGTCGAAAACGAACCAGCGCGTTGTGCCGTTTTGCCAATAATTTCGCCAATCAATATAGCTGTTATTTAAAATTGCCGAATCCGCGTTATTTTTTGCAACCAGAAAAACTGATCCGTCAAACTCCTTCAGCTTTAATTCGGATTGGTCGAAAGTAGCAATTCCGCTTTCATCCGTCATCTTGGAAACGGTGTCTGAATAATAATGAAGTGAAATATCGGCATTGCCGAGATGTTTGCCGGTTTGCAGGTCAGTAACAAAAGCCGTTAATTTTTCATAGTCGGCAAAACTGTCAAGGCCGATATTTGTTGATTGAAGCCAAGTAATAAACGGCTGATTGTAATAATCGTATCTTTCGTTTCGGTTGGTCGGTTCGGCAATTAACAGCACGTGTCCGAATTTATTCGGCAGTGCCTCGCTCAAATCAATGCGCGTTTCGGTTAAAGTGTCGATTTCGGAATTGGTTTCGATCGTTTTATCGAAAACCAATTTGCCGAAGGTCGGCGTCGGAACATTTCGACCGTTGTTGCGGTCTTCGTCCAAAAAATTGCCGAAATTGAGAATATCTTCGGGCGTAACGGCGTAGAGTTTGACCTTTAAGCTCGGTTGATTTTTTGAATATATCGAAAAAGTCGGCTTTGCCTGCGGGTCGAGTGTCACAAAATTTCCGCCTTGCGCAAAAAATTGCGGCTGATCGACTCCAACGTTAAAAACCGCCGAAATATCGCTGCCGATCTTTAGTTTGTAATAATCAATCGCTTCGCCGGAGAGCGTTACTTTGTAGCTCGTGTTTGGCTGTTTTTTGCCCTTAATGTAAATAGAACTGTGGCTTCCGTCAGTCTCGATTTGAGCATTTTCGATTGGTGGCTCGATTTTTATGAGCGATGTGTCGAGTTTTACCGGATATAGCGAGCGATTGAATTGCAATCTGAAATCGTCCGACGGCTGGCATTGGTTCGGATTCGGCTGGCTGTAACCACAGTAAAAAGCGGAAAGTTTGAAGAGGCCGAGAGTATTAAAAGAAAAACTTTGCTCACTCTCGCTGATGCCAACGCCTTCGGCAGACGGCAAACTTTTTTCGAAAACGACCTTAATTTCCGCATTCAAAGGTAATAGATCGATCGTCCGAAAGGCGAGCCAATGTTTCGGTTTAACCTCGCCCAACTGCTGAACAATCGTATAACTGCCGTTAATTTCACCGGTTATCAGTTTGATCGGCATTCGTTTTCCGTCAGCAAAGACGCTGATTTTCGGCAGAATGGCTTTTTCGTCAATTTCCTGATTAAACTTTGCCGCCATCAGCGCATATTCGGGATAAATTTCGGCGTCGTCGGCTTTGGGCGCGAACACTTCGATTTTCGGCGGCGGAGTTGTAAATGTAAAACTGAAATCTTTTGCCACACTTCCGCCGACCGCCGATTTGGTGCCTTTGGGAATCGTCGCGGTAAATTTCGTCGCCATCGGAAAACGTGTTTCGGCATCGAAAATCAAAGTGTTTGTCCCGAGCCAACGCCATTTTCCTTTAACCTCCGGCGATAATTTTACGGGAACATTTTCGCTTGCCACGGTTTGCGACGTGACGGCGATCATCGGCTGTGAAAAGGTGATGCTCAAATCCGTCGTGATCGAAACATTTCCGGTCGGTGAAAAACGCTCAACTTCCAGATTTTTGGCATTTGAAATCGGCAAATTCGGCGCGGTTTGAGTTTCATCGGCAGGGAATTTGATCGGAATAATATTTCCGGTTCGCAGCGGTTTAAGACTCTCCGAACGCATTCTGAAATCAGCGGTATCTTCTTTATCAATTTGCATTTGCGGCAGACGGCGGAAAATTGCGTCGGCTTCCGCCGGGCTCAATTTTTCGATTTGAACCGGCTTTGGCAATTCCTTTTCCCGCTCGATTTTAACCGCTTCGCTAATATTAAACTGCAAACCGTTTTTATCGGTCAGATTTAGTTTAACAGGACTTTGAGCCGCGATGAGCGGGGCGAAAAGACTTGTCCAAATTGAGAAAATAATGAGCGAACAAACAGGAAATTTAATATTCATAAAAGGCTTGCGAAAGTTTTAGCGAAAAGATTTTAAGGTCACGGCTAGGATGCGATTGGTTTTGAAATCGGTTGTATTTGTCAGGAAAAAAAGAGTTAGTGAAATAGCAAGGCTTAAAATCGAACCTAAAACCAACTGACCATCAGTCGGGCGGGCAGTAGCGAACATCGTTGCCGAGCAACATTTTGAAAGTGAAGCCGACTCGCGACCGCCCGCTCTAAGGATTACTCCCACAATTTTTCAGTCGGTCATAAATTTATATAAAATAAATGCCAAACGGAAAGCGCGAAATAAGATTGTACTTTCCGTTTTCAAATTTCCGTTACTTCATATATTTATCGAGAAAATCCGCAACGAGCGGATAAAGTTCGAGCCGGTTTTTGAGTTTCGCGACGCCGTGACCTTCATCGTCGAAAAGTTTGTATTCAACCGTTGCTCCGCGTTTTTTTAGTGCGCCGACGATCTGTTCGGCTTCGGTGTAGGGCACGCGCGGGTCGTTTTTTCCGGCGATCACAAAGAGCGGCGTTTTGATTTTATTAACTTTCGCCAGCGGCGAGATCGAGCGCAGGAAATCAATGTCTTTGTCGAGCATTCCGTATTCGACTTCGCGCTGGCGGCGGCGATAGCCCGAAGTGTTTTTCAGAAAACTTTCCCAGTTCGCAATGCCGACCGTATCAACCGCTGCCGCCCACAGATCGGGATAAAGCGTGATCGCCGCAAGCGTCATATAACCGCCGTAGCTGCCGCCCATCACGGCGATTCTTTTCGGGTCGGCGCTGCCCGAAGTTTTCAGCCATTCAACCGCCGAGGCTAAATCTTTGACCGAATCTTCACGGAGGC
>JBDTZT010000379.1:0-4871 GCA_040005005.1 Actinomycetota bacterium | reverse complement strand
GCGGAGCGATTCAGCAGGATTTAGGCAAAGGCTTTTCCGCCGAATTCAGTTATCTTTTCTCGCGCGGCATTCACATCGTGCGCCCCGTGGACGTTCGCAAATATTCGGTAATTGGCACCAGCCCGTTCACCGGACAGCCGATTGTCAACTCGACCGAACTCGGCTGTTTCACCATTCCGGGCGTGCCGGCCGCCGGCTTTAACTGTTCGAGCAACGGCTCGACTTTAACCGGCAATTTCCTGCCGCGATTTGCGCTCGATGCCGAATATCAATCGTCGGCGAACAGTTTTTACCACGCCGGAACGGTGCAGTTGACAAAACGTTTTTCGCGCAATTACAGCGTTAACGCCAATTATACGTTCGCCAAAGCGATTGACGAAGTAACGGATTTCAACACCGATTATCTGGCGCAGAATCCGCTCAACATCCGCGACGACCGCGCTCTTTCGACATTCGATCAGCGGCATCGCGTCATTTTGAGCGCGGTATTTACCAGTGCTTTCAAAAATGCGTTTTTGAAGGATTTTGTTCTTTCGCCGATTTTTACTGCCGGCAGCGGACGACCGTTCAATCTTTTGATCGGAACAGACACCAACAACGACAGCCGTTTGTTCAACGACCGTCCGGCACTCGCGGGCAGAAACACCGGCCGCGGCGAGGCTTTTTATAACTTCGACGTTCGTCTGGCGCGTCGTTTTCTCGTTAAGGAAAGACGCTTTCTAGAATTAACTTTTGAAGCATTCAATCTTTTCAACAGGGTTAATTACAATGGCATCAACAACGTCGTCGGAACCGCTTGCGTCGCCAATTTCGCCAGTAATCCGAACTGCACGGGCGCGACCAACGTCATCTCGACCAACCCGCGCGGATCAAATCAGGTATCGCCGACCTCGCCGCTCGGATTTACGTCCGCTGCACCCGCCAGACAACTGCAATTCGGTGTGCGTTACAATTTCTAAAAGTGCGCTTTTAGAAATGCGGAAGAGGCAACCGAACATCTTGAAGATATGATTTTCAGTAAAACGGGTATTAAATAATTACCTTAAAATCATTTGAACAAATTAGAGCTTAATTATTGGATAATGTCAGGAAACTAAAACTTTTCTGACATTTTTCATTTTTGAAGAATTTTGCTTACACGAATATCAGAGTTTGAGCATCATATAATTTAATCTGTTTCAAAAACGACCGGATACTGTTGCCCAATTCGAAATCGTCAATAAAAAACCAAAAATAAGTCGGCGAATTTGCGGCGATTTGACCGAGTTAATTTTATCCAAAATGAATTGGGCGACAGTATCCGACCCTTTTGAGATAGGTTTGCGGTATTTTGTTCGTATTTGAGTTTTATGCCGCTATTTAGCGGTATAATAACTTGTTCGACGGCTTCGCTGTTCCACAACGGACAGCTTGCATAAACCAAAATGGGATTGCTAGACTTTTTCAAATCTAAACGTAACGATTTTATGACTGATTCTCTTGACTCTTTGTTTGAAACACTTGCTCACAGTAGCGATGCTGAAATTGGCTCTTTGATTTATCGCGGCGAAACGCTTTCCGACGGCGCACTTCAGGCTTGCGCGAATGTTCTAAACATACATTTTCGCGCACCAGACGCAGACGGACGCTTGATTGAAAAGTCGCGCCATTCTTCGGGCAAATTTATGTTGCTTGTTTTAGCTCCGACTTGGAAAGACCAAACGGAAGAAAATGTCGCGCCGTTGATTGTTACCTCACAGAACGGCGAAGCCAAAATTGCGGGTGTTATGTTGCCCTTTAACGACTTGATTCCAGACTTTCCCAAAGATGATCGTTCAGAGATGGACAAATTATCAGCGATTTGGATTATGCGGAAGTTGCAGGCGCGTGGAAATTAACGCGCCGTCGAACAAATCAATGGGCGTGAGGGCGAAACAGCGACTTTGTTATCAACGGTTTTTGGTTACTTTTAGTTTGCGTGCAGGCGGTTTCGCCCCACGTCATCTCAACCGTTGTGCCGCTTCGATTGTGAACGGAAGCGTGTTATAAATTGTAAGAGAAATGAGAAAAAACCAACTAATCCTCAAATCACTTTTCATACTTCTGCTTGTTGTCGGAGCAATCTTAACTAGCAGCACATATTCGTTTGGGCAGTTTCTCGAAGATTACGGAAACATTGGAACACTCAAAACTTTCAAAGGTCAGGTTCGAGATGCGGCAGAAGGTTTAGTTCCCGTCGCAACAGTTCAATTTAGAAATATCAATTCTGAAGAATTTCAAACTTTTGAAGCTGACGAAAACGGTATTTTCAGCGTCAAGGGTTTGCCGTCGGGAGAATATAAAGTCAGAGTTGAGATGTCTGGATTTAACATTACAGAATTCACCGTAAAGGTTAGTCCGCGAAGTTCCACAGCGTCAAGAAAGTTTGTCATAATTCGATTGTCGCCGGGTTGCGCGTCAGGTGGTTCAGTTGAGCTTGAAAGCAAAATAAAAAAGGAATAACTCATTTGAAAATAACGGGCGGCACAACAAATCAATGGACGTGAGGGCGAAACAGCGACTTTATTACCGTCTCACAAATGCTCGGATACTGTTGCTCTATTCAAAATCGTCAATGAAAACCAAAAATAAGTCGGCGAATTTTGACGATTATGTTGTGTTAAATTTATCCAAAATGAATTGGGCAACAGTATCCGACCCTTTTGGTGACAAAATATTTATAAATTTAGGGCTTTAGAAAAAAAAGCCTCAATAATTAGTGTTATAACTTGATTAGCAAAGTGTTAGTTCAATAATATCGAAATAAAAAATTATGAATAGTCTGCTCAGAATTTCAATCTGCTTATGTTCAATCGTCGTGTTTTCCGTGTTCTGTTGTTCGGCACAGAAGAAAGTGGTCATTTCAACTGACCCGCCTCGTGCTGCGCTCAATTTGCCGGTGGTGAAAGAACTTGGGAAAGCAAAGGCGATGTATAACGAAAAGACCAACAAAACTATTATCGAAACAATTCCTGTCTTAGTCTTTGGTGATTGGAATAATGGAATGCGTTTACGCGCCAGATTCGAGGTATCAGGTAAAGAAATTGCTAAACCCGCTCAAGTGACTTTATACTTTTATTCGACGGCACCGAATCGAAAATACGCGGATAACCGGGCACTGAAGATTTCGATTGACGGGAAAGCGGTGGTTTCCGGCACTGCGCGTTATCAGGAGGGGGAAACGAATGGGAAGCAATTCTATGTTACTGTTTCGCAAGATATTTCTTATGAAATGTATCTGCAATTGATAAATGCAAAAGCGGTAAAAATGCAAATCGGACTGGCACAATTCGATTTGAAAGAAAGCGATTTAGAAGCTCTCAGAGACTTAACGCGTATAATTGAGTAATTGTTTTGCTGATCTTGTTGGGTAGGGTGTTTTCTCAGTCGTAGATTAAGCAGTTAAGTCCTTATTGTAAGTAAGAGTAACTAAGGATTTTGGTAGTTAAAATTACCTTTGACACACCAACGACACACCAAAAGCAAAAAGCGCACTCGAAAGTGCGCTTTTCTCCAATAAAAATGGTGGCTTGGGACAGAATTGAACTGCCGACACGCGGATTTTCAGTCCGCTGCTCTACCAACTGAGCTACCAAGCCGTTTTTCGGGTGTTTTTAAACAGCACGAATTTGTTAGTGTAAATAAACCTAATTTTGATGTCAAATCAGAAGATAAAAAAGCGAAAATTATCAGGCAATATCGGTGAAATTTAAAAAAGTTGTTGACATTGCAAGCTATAAGGATATAATCACATTCTGGTAGCTGCGTTAGCCCATGTCAGTTGCTAAAAACTTCCGAATTCCGTTTGATACCTGCCCGTGTCGGTTTGAACGCCGTCGCCGCCCTCTGGAGGCGCAGCCTTCAAACCGGCACAGCTATTTTAAATTTGAGGTTTTATTTATGTTGAAAAATTTATTATTTATTACATTTATCTTTCTTATCGCTTTAAACACCGCTTGTCAGACAACGACTGCGCCGAGCGGAAACGCAAATACGGCAAGCAATACTAATTCGACTAATCCGGCAAATATTCCGCCTGAATTTTCTACTTCGCCGGTTACTCCGAGTGGAAATTCAACGCCCGGTATTCCCGACCCGAGCAATGTCAATAAGATGCCGAAGGGAACGACACCGACTCCGGGAATTCCCGACACAAAAAATATGGGTAAAACACCCGTGCCGAAAGGCGCAACGCCAACGCCCGGCATTCCCAATGAGAAAACCATCAAAGAGCAAATGAACAAAACTCTGAGTAATAAAAATATCGTTAATGAAGTGCCAAAAAACCAAAAAGATTTGGAAAAAACTATTAACGATAAGCTGAAAACCGTCCGCAAGCCAAATTAGTAAAAAAGCAGGCAAAAACGGTTTATAAGCAAAATTTAACAAATTGCCAACTGTTTCTGCCTGCTTTTTTAGTAAAACTTAAGCCGCTGCTGTTTCCGTAATTAACCCGAGTTTTAATTTTACATCGTGTTCGATGCGGTTAAACATTTCCTTATTTTCTTTGAGCATATTTTTGACGTTTTCGCGTCCTTGTCCGAGCCGTTCAGTCGAATATGAAAACCACGCGCCGGATTTTTCGACAATATTATGAAGAACTGCTAAATCGAGCAAATCGCCTTCGCGCGAAATTCCTTCGCCGTACATAATATCGAATTCGCATTCGTGAAACGGCGGCGCGACTTTGTTTTTGACGACTTTGACGCGCGTTCGATTGCCGACCATTTTGTCGCCGTCTTTGATCGCGCCGATGCGCCGAATGTCTATGCGAACGCTGGCGTAAAATTTCAGAGCCTTGCCGCCCGTCGTCGTTTCCGGCGAACCGAACATCACGCCGATTTTATCGCGCA
>JBDTZT010000378.1:0-4873 GCA_040005005.1 Actinomycetota bacterium | reverse complement strand
CGGTGGCAATACCGAATTGAGCCGCCGTAAATCCGGCGGTCGAGCGTTGAATATACCAAATTCCGTTGCTGTAAACCGAAATGTCGGATTTGCCATCGCCGTCGAAATCAAATGGTGGATTTGAGGTGAAAGTAGGTTGTGCGTTTATCGTAAAATTCACATCGGAAATGTCGAAGAAAATATTGCCAACCGCTTCGATCTTGATTCTGGCGGTGGTCGTATTAATAAAAGGAATAGAAACATTTTCGGTTCCGTCATTCGGCGCGGCACCGCGTAAAATGGTTGGAAATGTATTTCCGCCGTCGGTTGAAAGCGAAATTTTGACATTTGCGGCATTGACGGGCGCCGCTGTCGTATTGGCAACATTCCAAGTAATTGTTTGGGTTGTGCCGCCGGTTAAAGTAATCGCCGTGTTCGGAGAAGTTATCGCAAACGGTCCCGAATTTCCGTCAACCGTAACCGTCGCCGTAACCGTATTGATGCCGCCGCCGTTGGCGCGGTTGTCACGGGCAATCGCCTGAAAATTCATCATGCGCGTAATTGACGGAAGCAGTTCGCCCGTCAAACAATCGGTTGTGCGTCCGCAATTAAAGGTCGAAGGCGGAACATTGGCATTGTTCAGGATATATTGCAGCGCGGGAAATGTTCGAGTTCCGCCGACTGTTTGCTGATATGGACGAAAAATCGGAATTCCGCCGCCGGAATCCGAATTTGGAACGGCGGTCGTTAATGCGCCCAAGTCATATTCCTGCCAATCGTAGGTTAAAGAATCGTTGTTGACATCGGTTCCGCTCGCGGTGAGTGTAAATGGCGTTCCTTTCGGAATATTGAACGCGGTTCCGCCCACTGACGAAACTGTCGGCGGTGTGTTTCCCGTCGAAGTCGTGACGGCACAGGTATTTCCGTTTCCAGTTTGGCTGTAGGCAACAATCACTTCCAAACTCTTGACATGGAAAGTATCAATACTGTGACGATCCAAATCCTGATTTCCGCAGATTCCGGCATAAGCCATAATTGTCACGCCGCTGCCGGGTTCATAAGCCGAACCTCCGCTTCGATTGCCTCCGGCACAATTACTGACCGAACCGTTAAAAGTATGATTTGCACCCCATTGATGTCCCATTTCGTGGGCGACATAATCAATTGCAAAAGCATCGCCGATCGGATTCGTTAAACCCGTTACACCGCGTGCTTTATTGCTTCCGCAAGGACCGTTCAAGTTTGCTACGCCGCCGCCGCCGGTTGAGAAAACGTGACCGATGTCGTAGTTTGGCGTGCCAATTACCAAATCAAGGTTGGCTTGATTCTGTCCCAACATTGTCGAGCCGTTTGTATTTGCATAAGGATCATTCGCACTCGTGCAAGCGACGCCGCCGCAGGATATATTATCTCCGGCGTAAACGATCAGATCGTTATTAGCAATAATATTCATATGGATAGCAAGATCACGTTCATAGACGCCGTTAACCCGATTCATAATCAAAACCTGGGCGGCGAGCGTGCCGGCAATCGTGTTTCCGCCGACGGCCACGGCATATTCATTGGAAGCTGCCAAAGCCAAACGGTAAGTTCTGAGTTGGGTTCCTGACGTTATATTTTCAGTGGGGAAAAGGTCCGGGGAAAGTAAACTGTCGGCTGAAAGAACTTCGTCGAGCGATTTGTCTTCACGAAAATCGCATTCAAATTTTTCAGTTCGTGGTGCATCCATTTTCAAATAACTGATGTAATTTTCGGTATCGCCCTGCTTAAAATAAGGATCCACCAAAACCGTTCCGAAAGCCGAAAGAATCATCGAGTGAAATCCTGAGGGGAGAAAATCGAATCTGACCGTTGCCGTCGGGTCGTCAATGCCCTGACCCCGATATGTTTCGCCGAGCCCGGGATATTTCGCCGATAAACCGGCTTCGACAACCGGCGATTTTTCAATCCGGAAACGCCCGAAAGTTCCGTCTGGCATCGGCAGAGTCAAAATTATTTCGCTATTTTGTGCCCCATTTGTAAATTCCATCGGTGCTTTGTTTAGAATCGAAAGCAGATTGGTTTTGTTCAGAGCGAAGGTTTTATAGTTTGCCGGAACAATAAGGCGTTCAGCAGCTCTCAGTTGAAGTGTCGAAGCATCAGTTTCTTGCCAAACGTCGTTGGTTGAATTACTTGCCAAAACTGTTGTAACTACAAAAAAAGTTGTTACAAAAAGAACTACCGACTGAAATATTTTCCTAAACATCAATTGCTCCTTAAATTTTTAACGGGGTTATTTTGTTTGATTGATTAAATATAGAAGATAATTGAAAATCAAACTGTTTGGTTGAAATTATTGACTTTATTTGAATTCAGAAAATGAATCCCGAAAAAGCGGGATAATTGATGATTTTGGATTAAAATCAATAAATTGTCTATCGCAAAACCAATTATTTGCCGTGTTTTTATGAGCGACTTTACAAATATTTACAAATGAAATGTTAATATAAAGTTTTTTTAGTATGTCTGAAAATCCTTTAGCGACAAAACAAGATTCTCAAATTGTCAAACAACCGGAAATTCTTGAGCCGACCCTAGAAGAGTTATCGGTTTTAAGCACGACCGAAAAAATCGGTTTCAAATTGACACATAAAATGAATCAAGGCGCGTGGAAACGTCTTTGGACGTTTTGCCAGCGGCATTTCGGTTCGCTCTGGATAAAAATCTGCACTTACAATTTGATGAATGTTTTCGGACTCGAAAACGTCGAAAAATCCGATGTCGAAAAACCGCTTTTGCTGGTTGCCAATCATCGTTCATTCTTTGATATGTACACGGTTTCAAGCGTCCTTTTTCGGCAAACAAAACGACCGATGAGTCTCTATTTTCCTGTTCGTGCCAAGTTTTTTTATACCAGTCCGGTGGGCTGGTTCGTCAATCTTGCAATGGGCTGGTTTTCGATGTATCCGCCGTTTTTTCGTGAGGCAAAAGAAGCCGAAAAACGCGAATTCGATAAATTCAGTTTGCGGAAATTGATCCAGATTGCCTCGGTTGGTCGCGGAACAGTGATCGGTTTTCACCCCGAAGGCAAACGCAATTTAAATTGCAATCCATACGATCTTTTACCGGCGCAACCCGGTATCGGCAAAGTTATTTATGCCGCGCAGCCGCAAGTCATTCCGGTATTTATTGCGGGCTTAGGAAATGATTTGCCGAAACAGGTTTTGGGAAATTGGACGGGCGGCGAAAAGGTGCGGATTTGGTTTGGTGCGCCGGTTGATTTTTCAGCATTTTACGAAAAAAGCGACCGGCTCAGAACCCATAAGGAAATCGCCGACTTTCTGATGACCAAGATCGTCGAACTCGGCGAAAAAGATAAAAAGAAATTCAACCCTGCCGAAAAATACTGAAACAACCATAAAATTTATAAAATCAGAATGTTTTCAATTGTATTGCGATACTCTGAAAAATTCGGAATTCTGCCTTTAAGTAATAAATTTTCCCATTTTTTTATAATCTTTTTATCGTCATCTTCAAGATTGAGTTTTTCACAGAGTTGGAGATATTTCAAAATATTTTCCGCGCCTTCCTTGATCAAAAGTTCTTCAATAAATCTGATGTCAATAATCGGCGGCAAAGTACCGATACTTTGACTGGCTTTTATTGGCTCAAACAGATGCACTTTAGCTTCGTCTAAATTTCCATCCATTAAGGCAGCGCGACCTTTAACCGATTCGACAATGCAAAAATACTCATAAAGATATACTTGCGGCTTTGTTTCAACCAGATTTTTGTGCAATTTATGGGCGGCTTGATAGGCAGTTTTGGAATCGCCGAGTTCTAAAGATTTGGTCGCCTGCATCGCGAGAAATTTTCTTTCATTCTCATTTTTGGTTGCTTCATCTGCTGTTTCCAGAGCTTTTAATCCACTTTGGGTTTCCGCCACGATTTTCTCCAAAATCGGCTTTACATCATCTTCTTTTACTGTTTCTTCATTAATCTCACCCTTTGATTTCAAATCTTCATATTTTGAATTGTAGATTTCTATTAATCTAAGTGGAAACCAGAAAAAGTCGGGATCAATTGTCTCACCTTCCCTGAAGATTTTTTCGGCAAGCAAAGGCTCTGCAAGAGTCAGAAAATCACCGGCGTTCAGGCGAACTTTTGAATCCGTTTTGAATTTGGCTAGTTGTTTAAGCCATTCGTTTTTGAGTTCGAAATATTCAGGATTATTTTTATTTTCGCTCATCCAGATACCAAAAAAAGTATAATTAGAAGTTTGAGGGTTATTTTGAATCAAACCAACGCGATGTTTCTGAAGAGATTTTTTGGCAGCGAGGGTTTTTCCTTGCTGATAATAAGAAATCAATTTTAATCTGGTTTCTGAATCAGCCGGATTTTGCGTGATTGTTTTTTCAAGTTGGGCAACTTCATTTAGCGAAATAGTTTGGGCGGATAAAACAATTCCGAAACCTAACAGAAATAAAACCGTAAAAGTAATTCTTTGCAACATTGCAATGCTCCTTAAAACCAATAAATTAAATATTAAAAGTGAATTGGAAGGTAGTTTATCACAGATTTTTATTTGGACTTTCAAGAAAATTCGGCGATTGGCTGATAAAATGAAATTTCTTTTTATTCAACGAAGAATTTACAATAAAAAACTAAGAGGAAAAAAGGAATAAGGTGGAAGGAACTTCAAACACACAAAATCAAACAACTATTAAACCGGTCTTGGAAATGTCTTCAAAACGCCGTTGGGCGGTCACCGTCGGCGTGATGACCGGAATGTTTATCGCCGCGCTCGAAGCAACCGTGGTCGGAACGGCAATGCCGACCGTGATTTCATCGCTTGGCGGATTGAATCATTACAGTTGGGTTTTTTCGGCTTATCTCGTTACATCAACCGTTACCG
>JBDTZT010000377.1:0-4889 GCA_040005005.1 Actinomycetota bacterium | reverse complement strand
TCAATCAAAATCGAGTCAACTTCGTCAATAATCGCAAAATAATGATCGCGCTGAACTAAGCTGTCAACGTCGAACTTCATATTGTCGCGCAAATAATCAAAGCCGAATTCGTTGTTCGTGCCGTAGGTAATATCGCTTGCGTATTGCTCTTTGCGCTCGTAATCGTCCATATCATTTTGGATACAGCCGACCGACAGGCCCAAAAATTGGTGAATCTTGCCCATCCACTCCGAGTCGCGCAGAGCGAGATAATCATTGACCGTCACGACGTTCACGCCGCGTCCGGTCAAACCGTTCAAATAAGCCGGCAAAGTCGAAACGAGCGTTTTACCTTCACCCGTTCGCATCTCGGCGATTCGGCCTTGATGAAGCGCGATGCCGCCGATCAGCTGCACGTCGAAATGACGCATTCCCGTCACGCGAACCGATGCTTCGCGAACGGCGGCAAATGCTTCGGGCAAAATCTCGTGGAGAATTTCCTGCTCGCGTTTGCGGCGTTCCGTTTTGTCGGTAATGCCTTCGAGCGCGCTTTGAATCCGCGCCTTGAATTCTTCCGTTTTCGCCTGTAATTCTTCATCGGAAAGCCGCTGCATCGAAGGTTCGAGCGCATTAACCTGATCAACAATCGGCTTGACCTTTTTCAAAAAAATGTCGCTGCTGCTGCCGAAGATCTTTTTAACTATTTTGTCTGCAAAACTATTAACTGCCATAAATTCCTCTTGAATAGAGTCTGAAAGCAAACTCCTATTAGCTCATAAAACTGTAAATTATTAAAGTTTAGGCGAGTTGTTTGGTTGGAAAGTGTAAAATTTTTCGCTTCCGCTCGCCGCCTATTGTGCGTCTTTTTGGGCAAGCAGCGAATCTATCGAACCACGGGGAAGGCGCGTAACGATGAAAACTTGGTTGTTTTCAAAAGTGATTTGGGTATTTTGGAGAATTACGTTTTCAGTTTTGTTTTGTGAAACACAACGCTGAAAATCTAAACTTGCGTTATAAGCGACGGCCAGTTTGTGAGCAAAAGAAATATTCTCTTGTAAAAACGTCGCTTTCGTCATTAAAACCTTTTCATCTTTTGAATAACTAAATGTGAAATTAGAATCTGTTGAATCAGATTTTTTCTGAAAAAGATTTATTAGGTTTTCGACTTCTTTTGTAATTTTTGACCGAGTATCTTTCGGAAAAATTACAGGTTTGCCGGAGAGATTAAATGAAACATTTCTAAAATTTTGATAATCTAAATCAGGTTTGGATCCAAAATTAAATGAAAAATCTCGCGAGGAAATCTCTTCACCGATTAAAATAATATTTTTAAGAGTTACAGCAAAATTTGAGAGTGAATTATTTTCAACCTTTGACCAAAGGAGTTTTTCTTCGGCAAGTTTTGCAAGTTTTTTACAATCATCAGGATTTTTATCTAAATCGTCTTCAACAACTATCTCGTTCTTTATATCAAAACCGCGCGTCGTTGCCGCCTGCGCCAAAACCGAAGGCGCGGCGCCGCCCGCCAGCACCAAGCCGAGATAAACGCTCAGGGTGGTCAGAAAAACTATTGAATTGTAGTTTTTGCGGTTGTTCATTTAACAGTGTTCGGGTTGTTTTCGTTAATTTGCGCCGTGCTTCCGTCCTTTTTGGTTTCCATTTTTTTATCTTCGGCTTCCTTTAATTTTTTCTGAATCAAATCCTGCGCGATTTGTTTCGGAATGACGAAATTTAAGATAATTGATTTTCCTTCCGCCGTTGTCGAAGCCTGATCCAACAATACTTTTTCGTCGCCGTCGGTTGTGCTGCGTCCGATTTGGATAAAAGCATTCAATCCGCTCGCATTTGTCTTGGCCGTGTTTTCGTCTTTTTGATCGCCCAAAATCTTGGCGGTCATTTCGGTATCATTTTGCGAAAGCGTGAAAACAACTTTTTTAACGCCCAAAGTTTTCAGATAACCAAGCCAGCCGCTGTCGCCGACTGCGAGGATCGCAGCCTGTGCGAGTTTCGCCATTTGCGCGTCGTTCGGCGTTTGAAGATCGGTTTTGACTGGTTTCGGGTTTTTCAAAACAACCGTTTTCCCGTCTTTGTCGTAATCCAAATCCGCCGCGATAACAACCGTAAAAGGCGCGTCCAGTTTGACGTTTTTAACATCGGTTTTAGCTTGTGCGGCAAAAACTTTCAAAGGTTTTTTGTTGATAAAAATACCGTTTTTATCTTCTTTCGGAGTATCCTCGGTTTCCGGTGTCGGCGTTGCTTTCGGCTGCACGGTATTATTGCTGTTTTGATTGGGATTATTTACTGCGTCCAGCTCACCGGGTTTTAGTTTTGGTAATTTCGGTGATTTATTATTCAACGGCGAAGTATTCCAAGGAGTTTTCTTTTGGTATTTCGGACGGGTAATAGTCGGATTTGGGTTTCCGGTATCCATCGAAAAAGGCAAGTCGGGAATTCCGCCAACAATTGCATTCTTATTATTTTTCGGCAATTGTTGCGGTTTACTCATTAAATTCGATGTTCCGCCGCCATTAATGGTCGGATTCGGAATGACCGGAATATTTGTTGGAAAACCGTTGACGTCCGTCGGCAAATAAGTTCCGGGTTGATCCATCATCGCCAGTTCAGGATTCGATTGCCCGAAATAACCTTCGGGATAATAAAGTTTGTCGGCAACATTCACGAAAGTAATTTCGTCGTCCGGCGAAAGTTCGGTCTTAGTATAATCCGCTTCGCCCATTGATTTATCCGTTGATAAAATTTTAGTGCCGACATAAAGCGTATCAATCACCTGACAAACCTTTCCGACCAGCGGACTGTCGCAGCCTTTGGTCGTCAAAAGACTGGTTTGGCCGACAATTAAAAGCGCGAGAATATTAACGATTGCCGAAACCGCCACAATCTTGTAAATCCGCGCACTAAAATCCCAGTTTTTAACTTCGTAACTTTGAAATAATTCCTGCTCTTGCATACTTCTTATATCCAAACATATCCAAATAAATATTAATATTAAAAATCAGCGATAAAACTTTGCCGTAAATAATAGATGCCTGCCCGAAAGAATCGGTTGCGAAGCAATTCGACATTTTATCACTTTTCGGCGGCAATTGGAAGCAATAGACTTTCCCGCGTAAAACCTTTACCATTGCCTTACAATGGCTCGCTCGCGCACAGAAAATAAAGGCAAACGAAACAACCGGGAAAGAGATCGTTCAAACATCAGCCGTCATCAGGAACGAAATTTCAAACGAGAACTTGCAGACAAAAGTTTCAATGATGCGCGTCCAGGGGATTTAAACGTCGCGCAAAAACGCGCGCTCGAAAATCTTCTCGGCGGCATCGGAACGCCAGAACCATCGCCGCTCGTGCCGGACGATTTTCAGATCGAAGCCTTACAAGCGATTGAAACCGAAGACGTTCTTGTGACCGCGCCGACCGGCAGCGGCAAAACCTGGATTGCCCGCGAAGAGATCAGAAGATTACTAGAGCAAGGAAAACGCGCCTGGTACACCACTCCTTTAAAAGCCTTAACAAATTCAAAATATCAGGAATTCGGCGCAGAGTTCGGTTTTGAGAATGTCGGAATTTTAACCGGCGACCGCAAGGAAAATTGGGACGCGCCGCTGATCGTCGGCACGACGGAAATCTATCGCAATCAACTATTTGACGCGCTTCGCAGCGGCGAACAGGTCGGCACGGATTTTGTAATTCTTGACGAAGCGCACTATTTGGCCGACGAAGAGCGCGGCCACGTCTGGGAAGAAGCGATCATTCTTTCACCGCCGCGAATTCGGCTGCTGCTTCTTTCGGCGACCATCGGCAACGCCGAAGAATTTGCCGCCTGGATCGAAGAAGTGCGCGGCGTTCAGGTCAGAGTCATTAATCGCGCCGGTTCGCGTCCCGTCGAACTTCGCGCCGCTTTTCTCGCACCGAACACGCAACTTTTCCCGCTTTTCGATGAACAAGGAAAATTCAACCGCGAACTCGAACGATTTGCTCAGCAGGAAAATCGTTTTGAGCGCAGGCGGCGTTAGTTTTTACCAATCTGTATTCAAACTCTTCATATATTTAGGAATCAAATATTTAGGAATCAAAATCGCAAGAAATACCATAGATCTGTGCTTTTGGGCAGTCTGAGGTAATTAATCGGGGAATTTCCCGCATTTTGCTGCGAACTTTCCCGCCATGTGATTATTAAATCTTCATAAACAATGATTTTTGTCTTTTTTATGACTCACGATGCACTCTACTAATGTCTGTTGCTGTCAAAATAAGGAGAAAATCATTATGAAACATTTAAGAAAAATAGCTTTGGCAGTAGCCATAATACTATCATTTTCAATCGTTTACATTTTTTATTCAAAGAATTTTTCGGTAGTCGCTTTACCGATTAATGCCGGCCAGTCTTTGGTCGAAAACACGGCTTCAAATAAAATCCAATTTTAAAATGAAGCCGTCAAACAACAAAAAATCGCCGAAAGTTACGGATTATTCTTTCTCGCCGCAAAAGCGAATTTATTATAATCTAGGCACAAATCAAACAGGCGATTTTACCGGAACTTTACAGGTTCAACCAAGCGATTTCGACGGCGACGGGATGAGCGATATTGCCGTCTGGCGACCTTCGAACGGCGTTTGGCACATTCAGCGTTCCGGCGATAATTCCTACAATTCCCTGCAATTGGGCGGGGCGGCGTTCGGCGATGTTGCCGTGCCGGGAAATTACGACGGCGCTGGACCCCCGGGGGGAGACGAAGGTCTCGACGAAATAAATGAACGTGTTCCGTCTCCTCGGCATGTTCTCTGCGCTTTGCTGGTGCGCGGTGGTCTTCTCCCGCGTGCTCAGCGCCGAGACGCTGACGCTGGAGGATTGCTTGCGCGAGGTTGTCGAGAAAAACCCGGAGATCGACCGT
>JBDTZT010000376.1:0-4891 GCA_040005005.1 Actinomycetota bacterium | reverse complement strand
AAGGCAAAAGGTAAAACCAGGAAAAAATTTAATGCTTGGAAACCTTTATTGATCCGGAAAGTTATAATATCTGACAATTTTCAGCCAAGTCTTTTAAAGAAAAGACTTGGCATTTTATTTTGTTGAAATACGCCTTTCAGATGGTCGCGCCTTTCGAGACTTCCTGCACTACTTCGGCGGTTTTTTCGTTAGAAGCGTGTTTAGCGATGTCGGCTTGCGCGACCATTCCGCACAACATACCGTTTTGGTCAATAACCGCAACCCGGCGGATTTGTTTCCTTTCCATCAAATTACAACATTCTTCGACGCTCATTTCGGGTGTTACCGTGACGATTTCGCAGGTCATCAGGTCTTCCGCCCTCAAGTGCAACGGATTATCGTTTTTGGCAACTGCCCGCACCACAATATCACGGTCGGTGAGCATTCCAACCGGAGATTTGGTTTCTTCACTGGCGACAATCGGAATACATCCGCAATCGTTTTCAACCATCATTTGCGAAACGACGTGAATACTCGTTTTGGGTGTTCCATAAACCGGATGTTTCGTCATAATTTCTTTTACTTGCATATTTTCTCCTTGTATTTTAGTGGTTTTTATAAACCGATTGAATTTCCTGCGGCAAAACAGGTGCAACTTTTAAGTTTGAAATAAAGGTCTCAAAATCTGCCGGCATTTCCACAGGTTTCAACTCCGTTTCAGATAAAATGCCCATAAACGCTCCGTCTTCATCCACGACAAAAAGTTTTTCCGAATCGGTCAACTTCATTAATTCGGCACATTCTTCAAGATTTGCCTCACAACTGACCTTCGTTATGTTGCAGTTCATCACTCGTCCGGCAGTGATGCGCTGCGGGTTCAACCCGTCGGTGATGGTCTTCAGACAGATGTCGTGTTCGGTTACCGCACCGATGATATTTTTATGCGCCAAACTTTCGACAATCGGGATACACGAACATTTTTGCTCCAGCATAATTTGAAAAATCTTCGAAAGCGGTATGTCAGGCGTGCAATAAATTTCCTTGTGCGTCGAGATTTGTTTGGCCAGCATTTTAGAATTCTCCTGCTAATTAAAATGATACAGAATCCGCCCGAAATGTATGTTTAGCACACACAATTTGAATGGAATTGATTTATGCCGAACAAAAAGCAAAATCCATTCCAAAAGATCAAAGCCTTTTGTTATTCGTGTTTGACGAATAGATATTCACTTTCCTTTGTTTTTACCTTGAAAATTGAGTTAAAGTAAATCAGTTTTAATTCATCATCAAAACAAAAGAAATCCGATGTCTATTTACGAACATTTTCAGCCGCTTGATTTAGAGAAAATTAATACTTACGAACTTGCCTCGCGTCCGAGCAAAGTTACCGTCAAAGATTTTGCACAACCGATCAACGGCAGCGATTCGCTTAAAGATTTTCTCGATAAACTGCCTGCTATTTTAGCCGTTCAGTCTCTCCGCGAAATTGCCGCGCAGATTCGCCGCGCCAAAGAATTGAACAAACCCGTCGTCTGGGGCCTTGGCGGTCACGTTGTCAAAACAGGACTCGCACCGATAATTATTGATTTGATGAAGCGCGGATTTGTTTCGGCAATCGCAGCAAACGGTTCGGTGCTGGTTCACGACGCGGAAATTGCGCTCGTCGGTTTTACGTCCGAAGATGTTGACGCGAGCTTAGGCAAAGGCGATTTCGGCGCGGCGCGCGAAACTGGCGAAATTCTCAATTCGGCCGCCAGACGAGGCGCAAAAGATAAAATCGGTTTGGGCGAAGCGATGGGCCGGGAAGTTTCTGAAATGAATCCGCCGAATGCTGAACAATCTTTGCTGTGCCAAGCCTTGGCGCACAAAATTCCGTTTACCGCGCATCTCACCATCGGCGCGGACATCGGACATTTTCACGCGAGCTGCGACGGTGCTTCCCTCGGCGCGACTTCGCACACTGATTTCCGCCTTTTCGGCTCGATTGTCAGGGAATTGAGCGGCGGCGGCGTTTATTTAAATATCGGTTCAGCCGTCACGATGCCCGAAATTTTCCTGAAAGCCGTCACGGTTGTCAGGAATTTGGGTTTTGAATTGCAGGATTTTACGACAGCGAATTTTGATTTTATTCAGCATTATCGTCCGCTGACGAATGTCGTCCGCCGTCCGACGGCGAACGGCGCGGGGCGCGGATTTTCAATCACCGGACATCACGAAATAATGATCCCGCTGCTCGCCGCGCAGATTTTAATTGCCTAAGCCGAAAAATTTGCGGATCGAATCGAACATTCCAGATTTGCTTGCTTGCGGGTCGGTTTCGTGCTGCTGATTCAATTCGGTTAATTTTGTGCGGCGTTCTTCGATGATGTCGCCGAATCTTTCGACCAGATCGGGATTATCTTCGAGAATCGGTTTCAGACAAGTGTTGGTGATTTCCAATACTTCGGTTTCTTCGATGGCAACAACGGTGGCCGTCCGCGGTTCGCCTGTGAAAAGCCCCATTTCGCCAAAAAAATCGCCTTCACTCAAATTGCGTAAGATTTTGATTTTGCCGTCTTCGTTGATCTGCACTTTGACCGCGCCGCGATGGATGACGAACATCGAAGTTCCGTCCTGACCGCGCCGGACAATTTTTTCGTCGGGCGAAAAGATTTTTGCTTCGACCGATTCGGCGATTCGCTGTGTTTCTTCGTCGGACAACGGCGCAAACAGCGGAACTTCGCTCAGACGCTCGAAAATCTCGTTGACCGATTCGGCAAAATCGGGTTCAAGCCCTTGTTTTTCGATATACAGCGTGCGCGTCGGAAAGGCGAAATGAATATTTTCGCGCTGAAACGCATACCAGATTCGTTGCCGAATGAGCGCGTCGGTATCGTTGTATTTGGCGTAATCTTCGAGCCAGTATTTAATTTCCCATTCAATTCCGTTTTCACCTAGAGTTTTGATTCTGACAATCGGACGCAGTTTCGGCGAAACATTTTCAACCTGTCTGACCACTTCCCGAATCAAGTGAATCGTTTTTGAAGGCGAAGCCGAATAAAGCGTACTGAAAAAATTAACTCGCGCATTGAGATTTTCACGCGGCGCAACTTCGATAAATTCTTTTCCCAAAACCGCATTGCTGATCACGACGATTTTATTTTGAAACGTGCGGAGCTTGACGCCGCGCCACGAAACGCTTTCAACCACGCCCGTCCATTTGTTGCTTTGCAGATTAATGACATCGCCGACCTGAAAAGGCTGGTCGGCTTGAAGCGCAATGCCGGCGAAAAGATTGCCCAAAGTATCTTGCAGAGCCAAACCGACAACGATTCCTAAAATAGTCGAACCCTGAAAAAGCGGGGCGAGCTGAACATTCGGATATTGCGACTGAAAAATGATAAAAAACGCGAGAATACAGACGACTACCGTGAGAATTGTTTTGATGAGCGAGGAAATTTCGTTTTGTGATGAATTCCGAAGCGCGACGTGAAATATCAAAAAATTGATAAAACGAACAAAGATGATGACAATTGCCATCCACAGCGCAATTTTAACGAGGTGATTAAAGTTGAGGATCAAACCGATGGTCGTTTCGCCCACCTGCGAAGCCATCGAACCATCGTTATTGATAACTTTTCCTTCGGGCGTGAAGGCAAACCCGAAATAATTCATCAAATAATGCTGAATGGTGTTTTCGCTCGGAATGATTATCAGAACAAGTGTGATAACGGCGGTCGAGATCAGAAAAAATATGGTTCGTTTTCGCAATTCGGATGTAAACATAGTCGTAACAGGGTTAAAACATATCAACAATCGTTTTGGCAATCAACATCAGCGAAAGAAAAGACACGATAATCGTGATCAGCCACGCGGAAATTTTGAAAATCAGCCCATTGGCATATTCGCCCATGATCTCGCGGTTTGACGAAAGCAGAACGATGGCGACGAGCAAAAAGGGAAGCAGCACGCCGTTGATTGATTGCGTGAAAAGCAGCAGACGAATTTGCGGAATGCCCGGAATGAGCGCCACTACCGAACCGAGAATAATCAGCGCGGTGAAAATTCCCAAAAAAATCGGAGCTTCGCGGAATGAGCGCGACAAACCTTTTTCAAAGCCGAGGGCTTCGCTCAAACTATACGCCGTGGCGAGCGGGAGAACGCCCATCGCCAGCATTGAAGCGCCGAAAAGCCCGACGGCAAAAAGATATTTGGCGTAAACACCGACAACGGGCGCAAGTGCCTGCGCGGCATCGGCGGCATCTTCGAGCTTGGCGCCGGTTTGATGAAGCGTCGCGGCGGTTGAAATGACGATAAACGCGGCAATCAGATTAGCGAAAATCACGCCGATGATCGCATCGGCCCGCGCCATCGGCAAATCTTCCTCGTGCATTCCTTTTTCGACCACCGAAGATTGTACGAAAATCTGCATAAACGGCGTAATCGTCGTGCCGATCAAAGCCATCACCGTAAAAAGATAACCGGTTTCAAAACTGAAACTCGGCGTGATGAATTCTTTACCGACCCGCGCCCAATCGGGTTTGGCCATAAACGCCGAAAAAATATAGGTCAGAAAAATCAAGGACAACAGCAGAAAGAATTGTTCGACCCTTTTCGGCGTGCCTTTGACGACCAGCCACCACACGACAAGCGCGGTAATTGGAACCGAAAAATAGCGCGAAACGCCGAAAAGCTCGGAAGCCTGAGCGATGCCGACAAATTCCGCGATGATGATACCTGAATTGGCGATCAAAAGAGCGAGCATCACGAGTGCCGTCCAGCGCACGCCGAATTGTTCGCGGATCAGATCAGCGAGGCCCTGTCCCGTGATAACGCCCATTCGCACACACATTTCCTGGGCGAAAATAAAACAGATTGTCATCGGGATGAACGACCAGAGAAGTGTGTAGCCGTATTCGGCGCCGGCGGTTGA
>JBDTZT010000375.1:0-4900 GCA_040005005.1 Actinomycetota bacterium | reverse complement strand
CCATCAGATTCATAATCTGCGCCTGAATCGAAACGTCGAGCGCGGAAATCGGTTCATCCGCGACGATAAATTCGGGGTCAACCGCGAGCGCCCGGGCAATCCCGATGCGCTGCCGCTGACCGCCCGAAAATTCGTGCGGATAGCGCCGCATAAAACGGCGCGACATCCCGACCGTTTCCATCAATTCCTGCACGCGCCCGTCAATTGATCGGCCGTTTGAAAGTTTGAACGTGCGAATCGGTTCGCCGATGATCTGCCCGACATTCATTCGCGGATTAAGCGACGCATATGGGTCCTGGAAAATCATCTGCAAGTTTTTTCGTTGCTCACGCATCCGGCTGTTTGACAGACTCGCCAAATCCTTGCCGTTATAAAAAACCTGTCCGCCGGTCGGTTCCGTGAGGCGCAAAATCGCCTTGCCGAGCGTTGATTTTCCGCAGCCCGATTCGCCGACGAGTCCGAGAGTTTCACCTCTCCGAATATCGAGCGAAACGCCGTCAACCGCTTTGACAAATTTCCCTTCAACGCGTGATTTAATCTTTACATCAAGATTCACAGCATCGCGGCGGCGAAAACTACGAGCTGCATCATTAAGCAAAGTTCCAATAATTCCGCGCCCTGAAGTCTTGTAATAAACCTGTAAATTTCTAATCGAAATCAAAATCTCGCTTGTTTCATCAAAGCGGCTTTGGTCGGCTAACTGCCGAACGCGTTCGGCGGTTTCCGCGTCGTAGTTTTCAGTTGGTCTTTCGGTCGCGGAAAGTTCGGAACCGGACGTTTCGACGGTGACGTTTTCAGTAACAAATTCTTCGCCGCCTTCGGGTGTTTCATTCGGAAATTCGTTTTCTTCTGTCATAAATTTACGCTTTGCGCACCTTTTATTTTATTTCGGGAGCCTCGATTTTGAACTTTTTGTCGTAATCGTAAACGGTCGTTTGTTTCTGCACCTGTCCGCTGACGCTGGCTTCGATTTCGTTTTTCAACTGCCGTCCGCTGTTATTTTCGATCCAAACTTTGGTTTGCACACCGGCAATATTGTGAGAATAAATGGTCGCCTCCTTGCCGTTAATGTTTTCCTTCCCAACGATTTGCACGTCTTTCAGATTCTTGATGCCTTCCTCGATTCCCGTTGTTGTTTGCGATTTGATAAATTCACCGATATTGTCATCAAGTTTTTTCCACTTGCCGTTATCGTTTTCGTAAGAATCCTTGCCGATAACAATGACTTCGCCGTTCGCCTTTTTAATGTGATAACGGTCGGGTGCAATATATTCCATCTGTGCATTTAAATCGGGACTGGTTTCACTCGAAATCGCTGCCGACCAAAATTCCAGTTCCTGAAGTTTCTGAGTCGAGCTGATGACATCGCTTTTTGGATTTGCGCCGGCCGTAAACTCCGCTTTTTTAGACGTTTCGGTATTGTTCGGCGCATTTGCAACGGTTGAATTCGCGGCGTTCTTAACTTCGGTCGTTGACGTTGCGCAAGCCGCCGAAATCAACGCGGCGACGGCTAAAAATAAAATCTTTTTCATAACTCGCTATTGGTTCTTTTTACTATTTGACTCTTTTTGTCAACGATTCGGCGTAAACTTCCTTCGCAAAATGGCACAGCGAATAATGATTTTCGTTGATCTGCACGAACGGCGGATATTCTGTATGGCAAATAGCCTTTGCCATTTCGCATCTTTCGGCAAACGGACAACCCGGCGGAAGATGCGCGACATCGGGCGGCAGTCCCGGAATTTGATAGAGCGGCGTGCCGTCTTCGTGCGCCGGATCGGGAACGCTCTTTAACAATCCTTTCGTGTATGGGTTCGCCGGCGTGGCAAACAATTCGCGGGTCGGTGCTTGCTCAAAAACCTTTCCGGCATACATAACGATAATTTTTTCGGTCATTCCCGCGACTACGCCCAAATCGTGCGTAATTAAAATAACGCTCGTTCCCATCCGCACTTTCAAATCTTTGATGAGTTCGAGAATCTGCGCCTGAATCGTTACGTCGAGCGCGGTTGTCGGTTCGTCGGCAATCAATAATTCGGGATCACAGCTTAACGCCATGGCAATCATCACACGTTGCCGCATACCGCCGGAAAATTCGTGCGGATAACTGTCAATCCGGTTTTCCGCGTCGGGAATTCCGACCGTTTCGAGCATCTTGATGGCATGTTCGCGGGCTTGCTTTTTGGTGTGTCCGAGGTGCAGCCGCGTCACTTCCATCAATTGTGTCGAAATGCGTAAAAACGGATTCAGCGAAGTCATCGGGTCTTGAAAAATCATTGCAATGCGTTTGCCGCGAATTTTGCGCACTTCGTCAATCGGTAATTTTCGGACATCAATCCCGTCGAAAATAATGTCGCCGCCGACAATCTTTCCCGGCGGTTCAGGAATCAGGCGCATCACGGAAAGATTCGTTACCGATTTTCCGCTTCCCGATTCTCCGACAATGCCGAGCGTTTCGCCTTTTTTCAGTTCAAACGTGATGCCGTCAACCGCTTTGACCACGCCGTCTTCGGTCTGAAAATAAGTTTTCAGATTGTTGACCGATAAAATTGTGCCGTTTGT
Organism: Actinomycetota bacterium; assembly: GCA_040005005.1. Lineage (GTDB taxonomy): Bacteria > Acidobacteriota > Blastocatellia > Pyrinomonadales > Pyrinomonadaceae > JAFDVJ01. The sequence continues at coordinate 2,338 of JBDTZT010000375.1, read as the reverse complement.
TTCGCTCATTTATTTTCTTGTAACCAATTTTGAAAATCCGATAAAACTGTAAATTGCTGTTCGGTTTCGCCGCGTCTTAAGAATTCGCTTAAAACTGCGCCGGTTAAAATTGGTAATTCTTCGCTTCGTTCGATTTCTTTGTATTCACCGTTTGCCTGCAATTTAAAAATCTTCAACTTTTCACTGTTGTATTGCCAAAATTCCGAAACGCCAAATTCCGCGTAAATCTCAAATTTGTCATCCGAAGGATGATGAACGTCAATTTCTCCGACAATATCGGGCGCCTGTTCGATTTCATTCGGAACGTAATTTTTTATTCGATGAATATCGGCGTTGCTGACGAAATAAGATAAATCAGGTTCAACACCGTAGTTTCTTCGTTTCGAGCGCATTGTTGCTTTGCCGGTTGGAATAATATCCGTTTGCATTGCCAAACTTACCAAACCAATCATTCTTTCCAATAAAACAATCAACATTTCGTGAATTTCCGTAACCGGCATAATTGTCAAAAATCCTTTATTGTAAGTAAGTTGAATCGCTCTTGATTCGCCGATTTCCTTTGAGATTTCTTCGTAAGTTTGCCAATCAATCCCGACAAACTGCATCGGATGTTTCAAACTTACAAGTTCTTCTCTCGAAAATGTAACTTCTGCCGTAATCATAACTATTTATTTTCTTTGCACTGCTTGATACCTGAATTTTCGACAATATCAATCACCGTAACCGTATTTTTGCCGCGAAATTTGGCGTAGAAAAAGTTCACGCCTTTATATTCCAAGCCGTCTTTGCTTTTGCCGTAAACTTTGTAAACGTCGTCCAAGTTGCTTTTGCCCAAAGTAATTCCTTTTGAAGTTTTGACCGCAAAAGGCGCCCGCATTTCGATGTCGAAAATCTCTTTGCGTTTGTCGGTCTGACACATATAAAAAGCGAGACCGAGTTTCGGATAGCTGATCGCCGTCGAATATTTGCCGAAGTTTTTTGACTGATAGTTTTTGCCGTATTTTTTGACGACATCCGTCATCGTTGATTTCCCGACGCGCAAGCCTTCGATGCCGCCACCTTCTTTGGCAATATTTAATTTATCTTTGGGTTTGCTTTGGGCCTCGGTCGAAACCATTAAAAAACAATTTAACAGAACCGCTAAAGCTATTGTGAAACAGCTTTTATTCATTTCAATCTCCTGTCATATTTTTTTTCAAAAATCAGGCATTACTTAAAACTTGCGCGTTTGCGGATCGAGCGCATCGCGCAGACCGTCGCCTAAAAAGTTTAATGAAAACAAGGTCAACGCCATCGTGACGCCCGGAAAAATTGTCTGCCATGGGAAAATCGCGATATTTTTGATGCCGTCTGAGGCGAGGCTTCCCCACGAAGCATAAGGCGCCTGCACGCCGAGTCCGAGAAACGAAAGAAAGGCTTCAGTCAGCATCACGCTCGGCACGGTCAGCGTCGCGTAAACTATGACCGGACCAAGCGTATTTGGAACGAGGTGTTTAAAGATAATTCCGAAGACGGAAACGCCGGTGGCCCGCGCCGCCAATACAAATTCCTGATTTTTCAAACTGAGAATCTGTCCGCGCACAACCCGCGCCATCGTCAGCCACGAAACGAGTCCGAGCGCAAAGAAAAGCAGAAAAATCTGGCTCAATCCCTGATCTATATTGCCCGCATATTTGTCTGCCCAGTAACCGCCGACATTAGCGGTATCAATTAAATAACCGATTCCGACTATTATTAAGGCAATAATTCCCAGGGCAATCACGGCGAAAACGAATTTTGCCAATAACATCAATATTTCATTTACACCGTTGCCCAAATATTCGATTATTTTCCGGTAAAGAATAACCATCAACGGAGTCAGCAGAATGAGAAGAATCACGCCGCTGATCAATTGCGGAAGCGATTTGATCAAAACCCGCGTGTTCGGTCCGCCAAAAACCGAAAGCAGAACGATGACGATGAGAATGTACGGAATCGAATAAATGATGTCCACAAGGCGCATCATAAAGTTATCAATCCGACCGCCAAGATAGCCGGCAACTGCGCCGTAAGAAACGCCGACCAGCAATGAAACGGCGGTCGAAATAATGCCGACCATCAAGCTGATGCGTCCGCCCTGCAAAACCCGCGCCAGCAAATCGCGTCCTAATTCATCCGTTCCCATCGGATGTTGCAGCGACGGCGGAAACGAGTTGAATAAAGCGCCTTCCGACGGCTGACTTTCAGCCGTAAAGCCGGTCAGCCAGTAGATAATCGAAGGTCCGACCGCGACAAAAAGAATCATTAGCCAAACGACAATCAAACCAAATACGGCTAATTTATTCCTGAAAAGTCTTTT
>JBDTZT010000008.1:0-16644 GCA_040005005.1 Actinomycetota bacterium | reverse complement strand
AAGCTCGCCGATTGACATTTGCCGCGGGTCGCAAATCACGCCGCCTTTACCGCCGCCGAACGGTACATTAACGACCGCACATTTCCACGTCATCCACGCCGATAATGCTTTCACTTCGTCCAAACTGACATCCGGCGCATAACGGATTCCGCCTTTGGCCGGCCCCCGCGCAAAGTTATGCTGAACGCGAAAACCTTCAAATACCTGAATATGTCCCGAGTCCATCCGGACGGGAATATAAACTTTCAATTCTCTGCACGGAACCCGCATTACTGCGTATAAATCTTCCTCTAAGCCTAAAAGTTTCGCGGCGCGGTCAAAGCGTTCAATCATCGCTTCAAACGGATTTTTTTCGTCCGTTCCTATGAACCGTCGCATTTCGTCTGCCATCGGATTAGCTTTTGCCATCGGTTATTTTCTCCAAATTTTGAATAAAGTAATTTTTTAATTTTTCTTTAAGATTTCGTTCATTGCGCCGCTTCGATAGCCATTTAAATCGAGCGTCACATAACGAAAACCTAAACTTTTAAATTCGTTTGCCAAATGTTCGGTTATTTCCAAACGCAAGGCTTTCTCCAATTCATCCGGAGCGATCTCCAAACGCACGAGTTCACCGTGCAATCGCACCCGAAATTCCCTGAATCCCAATTTCCGCAAAATTTCTTCGCCGCGTTCGACCTTTGAAAGCCTTTCAATCGTGACCGGAACGCCGTAAGCGATGCGCGATGAAAGACACGGACTGGCGGGTTTATCCCAAGTCGGCAGCGCGTGTTTTTTGCTCAATTCCCTGATTTCGTTTTTCGTCAGTCCAATTTCGACCAGCGGACTGCGCACCGATTTTTCCACGGCGGCAGCCCGGCCCGGACGATGATCGCCAATATCATCGGCGTTAGTTCCGTCAACGATATAATTTATTCCCGCTTTTTCGGCAAAAGCGGAAAGTTTTCCGTAAAGTTCGGTTTTGCAGAAATAACAGCGATTCGAAGGATTTGACTGATAGTCTGGGTTTTCGAGTTCGTCGGTTTTGATCGTTTGGAAATTTAATTTGAATATGCGGGCAATTTCTTTGGCTTCCTGCCGCTGAATCTGCGAAACGCTCGGCGAAACTCCCAAAATGCACAAAGCCTTTTCGCCAAGTTCCTGTGCAGCGATCAAAGCCAGGTAAGCACTGTCAACGCCGCCCGAATAGGCAACCAACACGGACTCCATTCCGCGCATCATATCGCGCAACTTTTGCTCTTTTTCGGTGGCAGTGAGTTGTCTTTCCGGCGTGTAGCTTTTCTGCGGCTTAACCATGATGCGTGTGACTTGAAAAAGTCTTAAATACAAGTAATTTAAGCAAAATGCTCAAGTTCAAAATTTTATCGTAACGGCAGACGCTTAGGCAAATGCCTGTATAACGATTTTTTATTCGAGCATTTGAAAAAAATATAGACGATTTACCCGAATTAGTGGTAAAATTTTTTCTTTAATCCTTTACGTTACTTTCTAAAGAGAGTTTTATTTTAAAGAGAGTTTTTGATGTCTTTGTTATTTTCTCGGAAACGAGTTTTATTTCTGATTTTTTCGCTATTCCTGAGCATTTCGACCATCTCAATTTGCCCGGCTCAGGAAGATACCGAATCCGGTGATGCGATTGAACTTTTTAATCAGGGACAAGACGCACACGAAAAAGGCGACCTCAAAACCGCGATCGAACTTTATCAAAAAGCCTTGAAAGTGATTCCCGAATTTCCCGAAGCCGAATATCAACTCGGGATTGCATATCTTGCTCTTAATAAAACCGATGATGCCGAAAAATCTTTCCGCCGCGCCGTCGCGCTGCGCGAAGACTGGTCTTTGCCGATGGCGGGTTTAGGTTCGATTCTGGTTCAGAAAAATCAATTTCCCGAAGCCGAAAAGATTTTAACCAAAGCCATCGAACTCGACTCGATGAACTTTCCCGCCTTTGTTGCGCTGACCGATTTGCGTTTGAAGACCAAAGCCGGGCCCGAAGTATTAAAAGAACTTTTGACCAAACTTCAATTTTTGACTTCAAAGGCGAAACCGACGGCTTCCGTTTGGTCGGCCCGCGCTGCGGTCGAAAGAACTTTGGGCGATCAAACCTCCGCCAAAACGAGCGTCAATCGCTCGCTTCTAATCGAACCGAACAATAAATCGGCGTTGGCCGAACGCGTCGAATTGGCGTTGGCTGAAAATGATTTCACGGGCGCACTTGAAAATGCTAAAAATTTGATTAAACTTACACCGGATAACACTTATTCAAAATATTTGCTGGCGAGAGTTTATGCCGAAAACGGTAATTTGGCGGAAGCGTTAAAAGTTCTCGATTCAGTTGAGAATCCGACTGCCGAAATTACTGCCCTGCGCGATAAAATCAATTCGAATTCCACGGTCAACGCCGCCGATTTGGAAAAGATTCTCGAGAAAGAGCCGAAAAATGCCGCCGTATTAGGGCGTTTATGCTCGCTTTTGCGAACGGAAAACCCGTTAAAAGCACTCGATTATTGCCGCCGCGCGAGCGATGCCGAACCGGCCAATTTGAATTACGTGATCGGTTTTGGCGCGGCGCTCGTGCAGGCCAAACAATATGAAAACGCGGTCACGATTTTCCGAAAAATTATCGCCATCGCGCCCGGGAATTTTACGGCACACGCTAATCTGGCAATCGCGCTTTTTCAATTAAAACGCTATCCCGAAGCGAAAACCGAATATTTGTGGTTGGCGGAAAAACAACCCGATTTACCCGTCACATATTATTTTTTGGGAATTATTTATGACAATTTAAGCCTTTATTTAGATGCGATGGCAAATTATCAGCAGTTTTTGCGGCTAGCCGAAGCCGGGAAAAATAAACTCGAAATAGACAAGGTAAATTTGCGTTTGCCGGCATTGCAAAAATTAATCAAGGAAAAGAAAGGTAAGAAGGAAGTAAGAAGTGAGAAGTAAGAAGTAAGAAGGTAAAAATTTTGTTTAATTCGGAGGTTGGATAGATGGCAAATTCATTAGATTATGATTGTTTCGGGTTTAAGACATTTTCTTTTTGGCGCGTGAGTTTTATCTTTTATCTTTTACCTTTTGCTTTTTGCCTTCTGCTGAGCGCCGCGATTAAGGCGCAGGACGAAGAGCCGCCGAATGCTGCCCCGCCGCCCGTGAAAGTTATTACTAAAGCAGAAAAGACCGCGCTCGATTCTGAAAGCGATGTGAAATATCACACTAGACTTGCCGTTGATCTGATGGAGGCGCATTTGAAAAAAGCTGAAGAATTAGCCGCGCAGGAAGCCTACAACGGGATGTTTACCGAACTCGGCGGGTTTCACGCGTTAATGGACGACACCATCCGGTTTTTAAATAAAAACAATGTTGATAGCGGAAGAGTGCTTGATAATTTTAAACGATTTGAAATGGCTTTACGCTCATTTACACCGCGCATCGAATTGATTCGGCGCGAACTGCCCGAAAAATTTGAGTTTTATGTGCGGAAATTGCTGAAAATCGTCCGCGACACCCGCGCTAAAGCCATCGAACCGATGTTCAGTGACAAAATCGTGCCGACCGCTGGAAATTAAAAAGATTAAGGATTTCAAATTTCAGATTCCAAATGTGAAGAAAACCTTTCCGGAATCCGAAATTTAAGACTTACAAAAATGATCAATTTGAACTTTAGATTAATTTTTCCCTTTTTCGCGGCAATTTTTTGTATTGCGCTCGTTTTTCCGCTTTCCGCCAAATCGCAGCGGCGCGATTATCTGACCGAAGCCGAAATCGAACTTGTCCGCGACGCGCAGGAAATTGATTTGCGCGTTGCCGTTCTGACCAAAGCGATTGACCGCCGGTTTGCCGTTTTGAAAAATCAAACGCCGAAAGAAAAAGAAGTATGGGGCGCACTTCCGAAAGGAACGCGCACCGAATTGTTGCTCGACATCGAAAAACTCCTCCAAAAAGCGATTGACGATATTGACGAAACCGCCACGCGCAACAAAGACAGCAAACTTTTTCCGAAAGCCTTTTACAAACTCGCCGATTCCTGCACTGAATATCTTCCGCAATTCAAAACCTTTCTCGACGCGGCCAAAGACGACAAAGAACGCGGCGCAATCCTCGGCTCAATCGAAGACTGCAACGAGGTCATCGCAGCTTCTTCAAAAGTAAACAGAGAACCGGCCAAAGAAGAAAATAAAAAGAAAAACTGAATTTAATGGTGAACGGTGAGTGATAAGTGATTAGTTAAAATCTTTCACTAATCACTCACCGTTATTGAACCAGCTTCGGCTTTTACGGCGGTTATTCGAGATGCGAAGCGATTACCCACGCAGCGAGTTTGCCGGGATTTTATCCGCGTCAATCAACATTTTTCGGCAAACAATCAAACTCGACCTTAAAAAATCAATTCCTTTCGCGCCTTTTGTCTTTCGGTGAAATTTCACAAAAAATTTAGTTCAGGTCAGTTTATCCGGTAAGCCAAAGGATGAAAGAAGTCCGTTTTATAGTTTTTTTTGCGGTTCATAGAAATCACCTTGCGGCACACAAGTTTTCTCGTCTTTTTCGAGAAAAGCGACCCTTTTTTTGACGTAATCGATAACTTCTCTGTTTAATTCGTCATTGCCAAATTTTTCGATAATAAATTTTCCGAAGCTAATCGGTTCATCTCGTTCGCCGCACGAAAGTTTTGCCAGTTCTCTGACTTCTCCAAAAAGAGTTTCTAATGAATCTATACTCCGGCACTTTTTGTCGTCCGATTCAATAACCAGAATTCGTCTTTTGACCCACTCAACAACAAATTTGCTTTGCTCGTTACCGCCGAATTTTTCAATAATTTGCTTACCTATCCGAATTGTTTCATCACGTTTTCCGCAAGTCATTAATTGGGCTGCTTTGAAATTTTCGTAAAGTGCTTTTAAGGAATCTTTTGAATTATCGGTTTTGCACTTTTTATCTTCCGCTTCAATTTTTTCAACTTTATCTCTTACATAATAAGCAACATCATCGTTACCGAATTTATAGTAGATTTCTTTTCCAATCTGAATTGCCTTATCCCTTTGACCGCACGGAGCATTGGCCGCTTCTTTGAACTCCATAAACAATTTTGCAAGCGGGGTTGCCGTTTTCGTGCCTTTACACTTATCTTCTTCCACTTGAAGTTCCAAAAATCGTTTTTTGATAAAAAAACGAAAATCACCGTCTAACTCGCCGTCATATTTCTCTATAATCAATTTTAAGATTCGAATTGCTTCATCGCGTTTTCCGCAAGGCAATTTCTTGGCTGTTTCAAATTCTTCGAACAAATTTGTCAGAGATTTTTCAGAATTATTATTTTGCTGTGCCTGAATCGGCGCGTTGAGCAAAAGGTAGAAAACAATAAGTGACAGTATGTTTATCAAACGAGGAATTGACAACTTTTTATTCATTTGCGGAAACTCCTTTTCTCAAACATATACAGAACGGAAGCTTGATTGATACGCGCAGTCTAACATGGATTTATTGGCTTGATAATATTTTTTTCGCGGGTTTCTTTAAGTCTGATAAGAAAAACAAATACTTCAAAGCAATTTTTCTCATCTTCCCGTTTTTGACACTTGCAAGCTGTGAATGTTAGCTTTTTTCTTTTACACTTCAAATAAAAATATGTCCACAGAAAATTTAAAGAAAACGCCGCTCAATAAAGTTCATCGTGCGCTTGGCGGGAAGATGGTTGATTTCGGCGGCTGGGAGATGCCGGTGCAATATACGGCGGGCGTGATTGCCGAGCATCTCGCAACCCGCGAAAAAGCGGGGCTTTTTGACGTTTCGCATATGGGCGAAATCTGGGTCGAAGGCGAAGACGCCATCAAGTTTGTCAACCGCATCACGACCAACGACGTAACCAAATTAGTTGACGGTCAGGCACATTATTCGGCTTTGACCAACGAATCGGGCGGCGTGGTTGACGATCTGTTGGTTTATCGTTTTGACGAGGGCAAATTGCTGCTCGTCGTCAATGCGGGAACGACCGAGAAGGATTGGGAATGGATTATTTCGCACGAAAAGGACGAAGCAATTACGCTGACCAATGCCAGCAAGGACTATTGCCAAATTGCCGTGCAAGGTCCGCGGGCCGTCGAAATCGCGCAAAAGTTTACCGCTGTGAATTTGCCGGAAATCAAATATTATCATTTCACGGTTGATAAATTCGACGGCGCTGACGCGATAATTTCGCGCACCGGCTACACGGGCGAAGACGGTTTTGAAGTTTACGCGGACAAGACTCGCGCCGAACAAATCTGGAACAATTTACTCGAAGCCGGCGCAGAATTCGGCATTTTACCGTGCGGTCTTGCGGCGCGGAACACTCTGCGGCTGGAATCGGCGATGTCGCTCTACGGTCACGAATTGAGCGATGAAATTTCGCCGCTCGAAGCCGGACTTGGCTGGATCTGCAAACTTGGCAAAGGCGATTTTATCGGGCGCGAACCAATGGCGAAACTCAAAGAAGACGGCTTGAAACGCAAGATCGTTGGCTTTGAAATGATTGACAAAGGCATTGCGCGGGATGAAATGGAAGTTTTCGTCGGCGATGCGAAAGTCGGCGTCGTCACTTCGGGAAGCCCCGCGCCCTACTTGAAAAAGAATATCGGTCTGGCTTTTGTGCCTGTCGAATTTGCAAAAACCGGGCAAGAAATTACAATTGATGTGCGAGGCAAAAAATTAGCGGCGCAGATTGTGCCGACACCGTTCTATAAAAGGGAGAAGTGAATTTTAAGGGAGAAGTGATAAGTGATAAGTAATTAGTAAGAGAACCTATCACTTCTCCCTTCTCACCTGCTACCTAAAAAAATTATGTCAAATATTCCTGAAAATTTACGTTACAGTAAAGACCACGAGTGGGTTTTGGTTGATGGCGATGTCGCCACAATCGGCATCACGGATTTTGCACAGCATTCGCTCGGCGATGTTGTTTATGTTGATTTGCCTCGGGCCGGCGATTCATTCGGTTCGCATGAAGCGTTTGGCTCGGTCGAATCGGTCAAAGCGGTTTCCGAAGTCTTTACGCCGATTGCGGGTGAAGTAACGGAAGTCAACGAGGCTTTGAACGACACGCCTGAAAATGTCAATAACGATCCATACGGCGCGGCGTGGATGCTGAAAATCAAAATGGCCAACCCGAACGAAGCCGACGGAATGCTTTCGGCGGAAGAATACGAGGAATACCTTTCAAATCAATGAAAAATTGAAAATGGAAAGTGGAAAATAAAAGATAAATTATTATCCATTTTCCATTTTCCGTTTTCCACTTTTAATTATGCGTTACATACCAAATTCACCCGAAGAGCGTGAAGAAATGCTCGAAATCGTCGGACTTCAATCAGCCGCCGAACTTTTTCGCTCACTTCCGCAAGAAATTCAATTAAACCGTAAGCTGAAAATTATCGAACCGCTAGCGGAGCCGGAAGTTATCGGCGCGATGGAAGATTTGGCGGCAAAAAACACCGCGTCGCGGAAAACTTCATTTTTAGGGGCCGGCGTTTATTCGCACTTTTCGCCGACGATTGTTGATCATCTGATTCAGCGCAGCGAATTTTTTACGAGTTATACGCCGTATCAGCCCGAAATTTCGCAAGGCACATTGCAGTATATTTTCGAGTTTCAAACTTTGATCGCGCAATTGACCGGAATGGATGTCGCCAATGCTTCGATGTATGACGGCTCGACCGCCACCGCCGAAGCGGTTTTGATGGCGCAGAGAGTAACCCGGCGTGATAAATTTCTGGTTGCCGAAACGCTCCATCCCGAATACGATGAGGTTACCAAAACCTATACGCAGCACGGCGATTCGACCTTTGAAACGATTGGTTTTGACGAATCAACCGGTCGCGTTTTAGACGACGATTTGAACAAACTCGACGACAAAACTGCCGCGCTCATTATTCAATCGCCGAACTTTTTCGGTTGTGTCGAAGATTTACAAATCTTAGCGGAAAAAGCCCACGCCGTCGGTGCGCTTTTGATTGTCGTCGTGACGGAAGCGATTTCGCTCGGTTTGCTGAAAACGCCGGGCGAGTGCGGCGCGGATATTGTCGTCGGCGAAGGACAATCTTTCGGAATTCCGATGTCTTACGGCGGTCCGCATCTCGGACTTTTTGCCTGCAAGGAAAAATACGTCCGCAATATGCCGGGCCGGCTTGTCGGAATTGCCTACGACAAAAACGGAAACCGCGGTTTTGTGCTCACTCTGGCGACCCGCGAACAGCATATCCGCCGCGAAAAAGCGACATCGAACATCTGTACGAATCAAGGGTTGATCGCGCTTGCCGCGACCGTTTATATGGAAGCGATGGGCAAAAAAGGTTTGCCCGAAGTGGCCACGCAAAACGCGCAAAAGTCGGCTTACGCGAAAAAGCGCATTGCCGGAATCGAAGGTTTTTCGATTCCGTTCTCGGCCCCGACTTTTAATGAATTTGTCGTCCGCGCCCCGAAATCGGCGGAGGAAATTTTAGAAAACTTGCGCACCGAAAAAGGCATCATCGGCGGTCTGGCGCTGTCGCGTTATTATTCCGATAATCCGAACGACTTTCTCGTTTGCGTGACGGAAACGAATACGAAAGTGCAGATTGATGGATTGGTTAAAGGACTTACTGAATTAGCTTAGCAAAATTTATGAATAGACTTACAATCAATGAGTTAATGATAATTGTAGTCTATTTATTTTTTGTGTCTCTATATGATTTTTATAACAGGTTTTCTTGCTGTTAAACTGGCTCTTTCCAAAATTATTCGTTATAAAAAATGTCCTTTTTGTGCTGAATTAATAAAGCTCGAAGCAATGGTTTGCCGTTATTGCGGCAGAGATTTACCCTGAATTTAACAAATTTTCCAGGTGTTGCAATCGCTTCAATCTGTTTATTGAAGGTTATTGAACCTTTGATTTATGAGCCAAATCTACGAAAAAACATTTCACGTCGGTTGGGCGAATGTTGATTTTAACGGGCATTTGGGAAATACTTCGTTTCTTGATCTGGCGGTTGATGTGCGAATGTTTTTCTTTTCCGAAAACGGTTTTCCCGTTCACGAATTTCAGCGGCAGCGTTTCGGTCCGGTCATTATGAAGGACGAAATCACCTATTTCAAAGAAATGTATATGCTTGATAAAATCAGAATTACATTTCAAAGCGCCGGAATCAGCGAAGACGCGACGCGGTTTAGAATCCGTAACGAATTTTTTCGCGAAGACGGCAAACTGGCGGCGCGTTTAACGACCACCGGCGGTTGGCTCAGCCTGGAAACCAGAAAACTCATTGTGCCGCCGAAAGCATTGGCAAAAGCCATGAAAAGTTTGGCGCGAACCGAAGATTTCGAGATTTTTCAGTCAAGTGTGAAAAGTTAAAGCGGACTCACAAAAAAGTTGATTTTCTATAGATGCGAAGATTTTTTTATGGATTATTGAAATGCCGGAAAGTGCTGATTTACGCGGCTATGACGGTATTTCTTTGTTTTCTATTTTTTTTGGCGCCAAGACCGAATGAAGAATATTGCGGAAAATTTATCGAGGTCGGAACCTTTGGCTTTTTTCCGCTCAACTGCGATTCCTACGATTATGTTGAGACGGCAAAAAGTCCGGTAAAATTGTTTGAGAGAGAATCAATCCGTCAAACCAGACCGATTTATGTCCTGCTTGCATCGTCGTTCGGATATCTGCTTGCACCGATTTTTGCCATTCTTCCGCTTCAAAATTTCGCCGCGCAGGATGAACTCCTTACCGATTCTTTTTACTGGGGCTTTATGTTGCTGAATTTTACGATTCTGGTGATCAGTCTTTTGCTGTTTGACCGCATCGTTGATATTTTGACCGGCGGAAAATTTCCGCAATTTGCCAAATATCTCCTGGCAGTCGTGCTCGTTTCAAACGTCGTCATAAAAACTTCCGTTTGGTCTGCCCACCAGCAAATGCTGACGATTCTTTCACCGCTGCTTTGTATTTACTTTTGTTTGCGCATTGTTTTAGCCGAAGAACCTCCGCCGCGGAAAATTTATCTGATTTCCCTGATTGGCGGGCTTTTGCTGCTGACCTACGGAAATTTTCTGATTTTATTTGCCTCGGTCATAGTAGCTATTTCAATTCAACTTTATCGGTCTGAAAATTTTTCACGCCGGACTTTCAAAAAGTTTTTAATACCGTCCTTTGTTTTATTTACTTTTCCGACGCTTCTCTGGTCGGCAATTTTATTAGTGGTCAACGGCCGGGTTTACAGCCACGAAGTCAGCGCGTATCGCCAATTCGTCTGGATTTTCGATAAATTATTAATCTCTTTCAAGGATTTTTACGACCAGCTAATTTCTTTCACGGCATTATACTGGACGTCGATTTACCGGACGGTGTTGGTTTTTATTGTCGCACTTATTTTGCTTAAAATTTATAACTCGATTTTTCAGCCCAAAAAAGATCCCGCTGAAATTTCGCCGAACCAATTTTTGATGCAAAGTATGCTGGCGATCATTTTTATGCTTTATCTTTCTTTTTTCTGGCTGATGGGTTATTACGGCGAAAGATTGACCTTTACGCTGGTTCCGGTTGTCCTCTGCCTGATTGCTCTGGAATTGAACGAGGTAATTTCACGCGGAACGGCTTTAACGGTCAAAGCCGTTTATGTATTATTATTATTTTGCGCATTCTTTTGGGTTTACAGTAACGTGAATACTTACGGACCTTTCAAAGATTTGTCCAAAACAAACAATTTTCAATATTTACGAGCTTAAATTTTATTTTTTGAACTGAATTTATGAGCATTAAAAAAGTTACACAGCATCCGACACAAAATGAAGGTTTAATTTTTGACCGTTCACAAACGGGACGAGTCGGCTACCGGCTTCCGAAATTGGACGTTGAGGAAATGAACCTCGACGATATTTTGCCAGCCGAACTGCGCCGCACCGATGATTTGGACGGCGTACCGGAAGTTTCGGAAGTTGACGTGATCCGGCATTTTACGCGCATTTCGACGTGGAATTACTCGATTGATCTGGGAATGTATCCGCTGGGAAGCTGCACGATGAAATATAATTCGCGGCTCAACGAAAAGGTTGCGCGAATCGCCGGACTCGCCAATCTTCATCCGCTCGCACCGGAAGCGGAATCGCAAGGCGCGTTGCAATTGATTTACGATTTACAGACGGATTTAGCTGAAATCACGGGACTCCCGGGCATTTCTCTGCAACCTGCCGCCGGAGCGCAGGGCGAAATGACCGGCGTTCTGCTGATTCGCGCGTTTTTGGATAAACGCGACGGCGAAGAATCCAAAAATCGCCGCGTGATGCTGATTCCCGATTCGGCGCACGGCACCAATCCCGCGTCAGCCGCGATTGCCGGATTTACGGTCAAAACTATTCGTTCAACCGCGGAAGGATTGACCGATTTGGAGCATTTACAGCAGCTTTGCGACGAAGGCGGAGTTGCCGGATTGATGCTCACGAATCCGAACACGGTCGGAATTTTTGAAAAAAACATCAAGGAAATCTGCCGCGTTATTCACAATGCGGGCGGACTTGTTTATATGGACGGCGCGAATATGAACGCGCTTGTCGGCGTTGCGCGTCCGGGCGATATGGGTGTTGACGTGATTCACCTGAACCTCCACAAAACCTTTTCGACTCCGCACGGCGGCGGCGGTCCGGGCTGCGGACCTTGTTGCTGTTCGGCTGATTTGGAGCCTTTTCTGCCGACTCCGCGCGTTGTCAAAGACGGCGAAAATTATAAACTCGATTTCAATCGCCCCGAATCGGTCGGTCGCGTCAAAGCGTTTTACGGCAATTTCGGAATGATGATTCGTGCGCTCGCCTATATTTACACGCACGGCGCCGAGGGATTGCGCGAAGCAACCGAAGCGGCGGTCTTAAACGCCCGTTATCTGGCTCATCATTTAGCGGAAGATTTCGATAAACCGTTTGACAGCGACCCGATGCACGAAGTTGTTTTTTCACATAAAAAACAATCGCGCAAAGGCGTTCATACGCTCGATATGGCGAAACGCCTGATTGATTACGGCTTTCATCCGATGACGATCTATTTTCCGCTCATCGTCGAGGGCGCGATGCTTATCGAACCGACCGAATCCGTCGGCAGACAAGATTTGGATTCGTTTATCGAAGCGATGAAAGACATCAACGAAGAAGCCCAAAACGACCCGCAGCTCGTCATCGACGCGCCGCATTCTACGCGCATCGGCAGATTAGACGAAGCAACCGCCGCCCGAAAACCTGTTTTGCGGTGGAAAAAAGATTTGGATACGATGACGAAAACTGCCTGAAGATCCGGTAAATTTATCTTAACGAAAAAGCTGCGAGAAAAATCTCGCAGCTTTTTTATTTAATACAAATAAAAAAATTACGCAAATTTATTTTATTCTGATGTCTTTTTAAACATACAGTGTGAACGTTTCTAAATGTTTTACAAATTTGTTATTCATTGACCAATGAAAAGCGTTTTCAATTGGTCAATGAATTCATCTAAAACAGGCTTTATTTTAAAGGTTGATTCTGCCCAAAAGCTCTATCAAATTTACTTTTAAGGAAAGCCGCAAACCCCAAAATAAAGAAGGAGGTTGCTGAAAATTACAAAAATTAGTAAGCAAATTAAAGACTATGATTATTACTATGCAAGGAAACTGGACGGTGCGTGTAAAATCCAAAAATGCCGCATTTCCACAGCGATTTATTATTTCAGGCGCAACCAGCGGCAATGGCACCTACAACGGTGTTACCACAACACCCGCTGTATCCGTAACCGGTTCTCAATGGACGATTGCTATTCAGCATAATCCGGGAACCGGTTTTCAGCTTTCCGATTCAAAACTTAAATTTCCGCAGCAGATTGGCACAAATTACGTGTTTGATATTCAATCAAATGACAGCGGAGCGGATGTGGATTTTGATGATTTGGTCCTGGCCTGTTCGCAACCGGCGACACCCAATGATTTTATTATTTACGGTAACTTGTCCCTTTATAGCGGAAATTGTATTTTCAACCCTTGTCGAAGAGATATATTTGTGATCGAAACTTCATCCGCTTTACAAGCGGCATTGAAAAATTCTCATCTTCGAGCGGTAATTGAAAAACTTTATCCTGAAAGAGTTCCGCCATTTAAGGTTGACCCGAACCCGCCTGACCCGCCTTACTTTACGCCGGTTGTGATTGATCTGTTTGGAGAAGCGACGCAGCCTAAAACGACCTTGAACGTCAGGCGGGTGGAAGATGATGCAAAATCCCGCAAAGCAAGTGCAAAGGACGCTTCGCTTTCAGAAAGCAGTTTCAGAGTGGAAGAAGCCGTTTCAAACCGAAGTATCGCAACCGAATCGCTATTTGCGACAAACAAATACGAAATTGCGAGAGCAATTGACAGTTATTTCCGTATCTGCAATGTTGAACCCGGTTCCGGCTTAACTCTCACTTTCGAAGAATATGACCGGACGATTTTGGAACAAGCCGGTGGTCCCTACACCGGAACAGGCAATCGCCGATTGCTCGGCGATACCATCACCGATATGTTTGGCAATTACATTTTCCGTTTCTCATTCGATATGACTTTTCCGGGTCTTGAAGATGCCAGTGATAGTTTCCCCGGGCAAAGCGTCAATGAGTTTGCTTATCCGGACGTAATTGTAAAAGTAACAGGCGTTGCTTCATGGGATGTGTTGTATGAAAGCGCACCTTACTTTAACATTCCAAATTTGAAGCGAATCAATCTTTGCCTGCCCAAATCCACAGTTCGCGTAACTTCGTCGTGCGCCAACGGCAATCTTATCGGCAGTCTCGGAAACGTATTTGTCGGAGGCAATCAAAATACGACCGCTTCGACCTTAACAACAGCCTTAAGACGCAACGGCAATAACAATTTTTTGGGGGAAACCGGAGTCGTTTCGGTCCATAACTCGCAGGCAGGATTTGCAGTCGAATGCGCCGCGTGGTCCGGAATAATTGATATTTTCGGATGTATCTACGATGAAACCAAATCGTTAGCCGATAATAAAATTCGTTGGTACACAATTCGTATTGCCAGAAAGCCTGCAAGCGGAGCGCCCGCCTGGGTGTATGTTACTGAAAATTATAAACACCCGCTATTTCACAAACGAAACCTGCCGAATTACAACGGCGACGATGTCGGGCCGTTTCCGACAACAATTGCCGGCGTGCCTAACACCCCGGCTTATAAAAACATTCGTTACGAGCTTCATACCGGAGGTCCGGACACCGATTGGGAAAATGCTCATATTGACCGTCTGCTGCAACTGCACACGGGTTTATATGATATAGTCGGCGGTCTTCCTACGCCCGGAACGTTTTATCTGAGAATAGACGGATACGACGCCGCCGGAAATCATGTCAGCGGAAAAACCGATTTGATTGCCCTTTATATTCACAATCGAGGAATCAATTTCGGTTTGGGCGGACCGACCTTGACCGATCCTTCGATTGTCAATGCAGGCTGCGGATTATTCCGTTTGACCGACGCCCAGAACAATACACCGATGGAGTTTTCGTTTATGGCAAACGACCCGTACGGATTTCTTGACAGCTATAGTCTGTCAATGTCAAGATGCCCGTCGCCGACGATCGCTTTACTGGCAAGTCCGATGACGGATACGGCTTCGGGTGCTTCGGTTCTTGCGGGCGGAGCTTCAACCGGCGTTCATTATGCTTGTGTGGGTTATACCGGCACATTAGATGAATTTGGCGCGGGGTTGATTGCGACTACTCTTCAACCGGGGGTCGGCGAAGTCGGTTGGATCAAACCGGCAGAAGATTTTACGGTTTACTCCTTCGGACTGACCGCCAGCCAACGTCTGACCAACGGATACAATAGCGGTTCAAGCGGACTTTCTCAGGCTTCCGGGCAAATTATGTTGGAAAAACTGAACCCATGAGTATGAACCCGCTTTACTTATTTCTCCTGTGTTTATTAGCAGTCTGGCGCATCTGTCATTTGCTGTCGCAGGAGGACGGTCCTTTCGACCTGATTATTAAATTCAGAAAACTGTTCGGGCAAGGTTTCTTCGGAAACCTGCTCGACTGCTTTTATTGTCTAAGTATGTGGGTTTCGATTCCCTTTGCCATTTGGCTCAGCAGCGATTGGAAAGAAGGAATTGTCTGTTGGCTTGCATTATCGGGCGGAGCCTGCATACTTTTTAAACTAACCGAAAAAAATTTATCGAATTAAAAGAGGAAATTATGAGTTGTTGCGGACAAAAAAGAATGGCGTTTCAGCAGGAATTGAAAAATTTATCGCGTGCCGAGCCGGAAGATTTTAATGATTTCCAGCCTGAAACGGAAAAGAAAGCAAGGGTTTTTGAATATACCGGTGCGGAAAATTTGATTTTGAAAGGTATCAGTTCAGGCATTCTCTATCATTTTCGTTTCAAAGGTGAAAAATTAGAAGTAAATCACTATGATTCATTTGCGATGATGGCAGAACGCGATTTGAAAATGGCTTCATAGCAGACAAACGTGAAACAGGAGCGAAATTGCTCCTGTTTCTCCATTGGATGTCGGGCTTGGCGGGTGTGATTTTGTTATGGGAAAACAGGTAAAATTAATCCAACCTTTAAGAACTTAATAAATCATTCTGCGTATGAAATTTGAGCAACCAAGTTAATATTTCAAGGAGAATCTTTAAGTGAAGAAAAATTTCATTAAACCCCAATCTTTTCGTGTTTTAAATTACAAAATCTTACTCTTTTTATTATTCATCTTCGCCGTTCAAACGCAGGCGCAAATAACGCCGACGGTCGAAAGCGGTAAGTTTCGGCTGCATAAATTTGAACAGGAAATCGGCGAGGAAACTTATGAAATTACTCGAACAGGTGATTCGCTGCTGGTTAAATCGAACTTCAAATTTACCGATCGCGGCTCGCCTGTTCCTTTAACGGCGACGCTCAAAACCAAACAGGATCTGACGCCGGAATCTTTTGAGATCAAAGGCAGCACGGCGCGTGGTTCGACGATTGACACCAGCATTCAAATCAACGGGAATTCGGCTGTCGTCCGTGAAGGCAAGGAAACCAGAACGGTAACGGTGCCAGCCAATTTTTTCACGATTGCGGGCTATGCACCAACCGCTGTTCAGCAAATGATGATGCGTTATCTGATAAATAATAAAATCAAAGGTTCGCTCGAAACTTTGCCAAGTGGCGCGGTAACAGTTGAAAAACGCGGCACCGACCAGATAAAAAACGGCGATAAAACCGTCGCGCTCGACCGCTATATTGTCAGCGGCTTGATTTGGGGACGCGAATCAATCTGGCTTGACGGGCAAAATAATCTGGTTGCGCTCGTCGGGGTTGATGCGGAATTTGACCATTTTGAAGCCTTGCGCGATGGTTACGAATCGGCGCTTGCGACCTTTGTTGATAAAGCCGCCGCTGACGGAATGGCTTCGCTCGCCGATCTTTCAAAAAAACTTAGTCCCGAACAAAAAGGCGTGCTTGCGATCACAAACGCCAACGTCATTGACGGAACCGGCAACGCACCGCTCAAAGATGCGGTCATCGTCATCGAAAACGGGCGCATTACTTCAATCGGCGCACGTTCGAGCGTAAAAATTCCGAAAAGCGCAAAAACTTTTGACGCGCAGGGTAAATACGTCGTGCCCGGTTTGTTTGATATGCACGCGCATTTTG